>DAOVHI010000079.1 GCA_030671985.1 bacterium | reverse complement strand
TCAACTTCTCCATTTCCTCAAACATTAATTGACGAAGCAATTAAGACTAGCAAGATTCAACAAAACTGGACATCCTGCCAGGATAGAACTGGAGTATATGTAGCAGGATTAGATCGAGGGGTTCTGCCTATTGGCGACTGAGTAATGTTTGCAACTTTATCTATTTGAGAAAAACCTTTAATGTCAACATGTTTACCCGGCTTTTCTTTTGAACCGTACAGCGTTTGAGCCAGTGCTCTATATAGTGTTTCGTCAACCAGCGTGCTCTTACCGGAGCCGGATACTCCTGAAATACAGACTAATAATCCTAGAGGAATATTTACGTTTATCTTTTTTAAATTATGTTCACATGCCCCAAGTATTTTAAGCTGTTTTTCAGTTGGTTTTCTTCTTTGTTTAGGTACATTAATCTTGACTTCTCCTGACAAATATTTACCTGTAATAGAACGCTTGTTTTTAATTATTTCTTCCGGCCTGCCGCACGCTACAAGACGACCGCCGTGAATGCCGGCTCCGGGACCAAGATCTATCACATAATCCGCATTCCTTATTGTTTGTTCGTCATGTTCTACGACAATAACCGTATTTCCAAGATCGCGCAAACTTGTTAATGTTTTTAATAATTTAGTATTATCTCTCTGGTGAAGCCCAATACTTGGTTCGTCTAGAACATACAATACCCCCACAAGACTTGAACCAATTTGTGTAGCAAGCCTGATCCTCTCTCCTTCTCCTCCTGAAAGGGTCTGCGCTGTTCTGTCTAGGGTAATATAGTCAAGTCCTACATTTGAGAGAAATCCTAATCGGTTACTGACTTCTTTTAAGATATCACGCGCAATAAGTTTTTCCGTTTTGCCCAAACGTAAATTATTAAAGAATCGGACAGCGGATTTGATTGATAAAGAACATATTTTCGCTATTGATTTCTTATTGATCGTTACAGCAAGACTCTGAGGGGAAAGCCTTGCGCCTTTGCATTCGGGACATAATCTGACTCTCATGTATTTATTGTAGATTTCCGACTTTACATATTCAGAATCAGTTTGGCTCCATCTTCTCTCAAGGTTGTTAATTACTCCCTCAAATTTCATTCTGTGTTTGTGTATCCTGCGTCTGAGCCGCAATTTAAAATCCAGTTTTTCCTCTGTGCCGTATAGAATCATATTTCGATGGTCTTTGCTCAAATTCTTAAATGGCGCATCAAGGTCTATATTATAGTAATCGGCAACTGTCTCCAGCATCTGAAACAAATATCTTTTTGTTGCTGCTTTCCAGCGATGGCGTCTTGTTGTTATCGGATCACTCCATGAGACAATTGCGCCTTCATTGATGGATAAATTTTTATCAGGTACGATCAGGTCAGGATCAACCTCCATCTTTCTGCCTAGTCCGTTACATGTTTTGCATGCGCCGTATGGACTGTTGAATGAGAACATACGAGGTGTGAATTCAGAGTAATTTATTTCGCACTTAATACACGCAAAATGCTCACTGAACAGGATATCTTTCTTATCGTCAACACATACCAAAATTAAGCCTTCACCCAGTTTCAGAGCGGTTTCTACAGAATCAGTAAGCCGTGATTTGATATCCGGTTTTGCAACAAGTCTGTCCACAACAACTTCAATGTTGTGTTTTTTGTTTTTATTGAGTTTTATCTCGTCTTCCACATTATGGATGTTCCCATCAACTCTGAGTCTTACAAATCCCTTTTTTTCTATATCTTCAAAAAGCGCGCTATATTCCCCTTTCCTTCCTCTTACCATTGGAGACATAAGCATAATTTTAGAAGACTGAGGGAGCTTCATAATCTTGTCAACGATTTGCTGGGAAGTTTGACGTTTAATTGCTCTTCCGCATTTATAGCAGGACACTTCACCTATTCGCGAAAACAATACTCTTAGATAATCATATATCTCTGTTACCGTTCCGACTGTTGAACGTGGATTTCTTGCAGAGGTTCTTTGTTCAATAGAGATAGCAGGAGAAAGTCCGCCAATATAGTCAACATCAGGTTTATCCATCTGTTCAAGAAACTGACGCGCATAAGAAGACAGGCTTTCTACATACCTTCTCTGTCCCTCCGCATAGATGGTATCAAAAGCCAGAGAGGATTTTCCCGAACCGCTCAAACCTGTAATAACAACAAGTTTGTTTCGCGGAATTTCCAGATCTATGTTTTTAAGATTATGCTGGCGGGCGCCCTTGATTATTATACTGTTGCTATTCATACCTGGTCATGAATTGCCCAATCTTTTCATACGCCTCTCTTAAGACATTCTCTTCCGGCAAGAAAACAATCCTGAAATGTTTTGTTCCCTGTTTTTGACCAAATCCCCCGCCATGGACAACAACAACGCCTGTTTCATAGATTAGATCAGAAACAAATTTCAGGTCCGATACTGCTACATCTATTTTAGGAAACGCATAAAAAGCTCCCCTTGGTTTTACACAGCTGATGTTCGGAATAGTATTGAGCATTTGGTATGTAATATCCGCTCTTTGTTTAAGCTTTGTATTTGCTTCTTTTATATGTGATTGATCTCCCTCTAAAGCCGGCTTTATTGCGTATTGTTCAGGATGATTTGCGCAGAGTCTTGCCCGTGTTAGTTTCTGCATAGCTCTGTAATAGTCTCCCAAATTCTCCTCTTTGCCGCTTACAACGCACCATCCGATACGCAGACCCGGAGACAGATAGGACTTTGAAAGCCCGCCAAAAGTAAGAACAGACGCTTCTTTTGAGATGCAGGCAGTAGAGATATGCTCCTCAGCATCAAAAACAAGTTTGTCATATATCTCATCGGAAAATATTACGAGGTTATGCTCAAGAGCAATATCAACAATCTTGGTAAGAGTTTCTCTTGTGTAAACTGCGCCTGTCGGATTATTGGGATTTATAAGGATAATTGCTCTTGTATTTTTATCTATTTTGCTTTTTATGTCATTAATATCAGGCTGCCAGTCATTCTCCTCATCCAGATAATATGGATTGATTCCCGCGCCAAGCTTTGTCAGCACTGCTGTGTACAACGGATAGCCGGGTGAAGGAACTAACACATTCTCATCGGGATTCACAAGACTTGTTAATGCTATTTCAATAGCTTCGCTTCCTCCATTCGAGATAAAAATGTCCTGAATATTACGTATTCCTTTTCTGCCAGCTTCATTCTTGACGGCTTCAATTGCCTCATCAATACCGGATGACGGAGAGTATCCGGTAAATCCATTCTTCATTGCATTGCATGCAGCCTCAACAATATGACGAGGCGTTTTAAAATCGGATTTTATCGGGTCGCCTATGTTGAGATAAAGCATCTCCTTGCCATGAGAGGCTGCCTTTTCGACTATTAGCATGATATCCCTAACTGCATATTTAATCTTTTTTGTTCTCTCAGCCGGTTTGATATATGAATTCACTAATTTTCTCCCTTAGACTTGAATGAATAAGATAGTGCCAATTCTGCCTAATGTCAATAGGCTATGCTCTTTCTTTGACAAAAACAAGCGATTTTTGTTATAGTAGCGATATGAAAATAGGAATCATAGGGCTTCCTCAGGTCGGGAAGAAGATTCTATTTAAAATTCTGACACAACAAAAATCCAAAATGCCGGATAATTCAAAAGACATAATTCCAGGCATTGTTAGCGTAAAGGATCCTAGATTTGACAAACTTGTTTCCATGTATTCACCAAAAAGCGAGGTTCCTGCAACAATAGACATATCGCTCCTCCCTAAGATAGAAAAAGAAACAGTATCAAGCGGAGATATCTTTACGAAGATAGCAGATGTGGATGCGCTCTGCCATATAGTCCGCTCATTTAAAGACGAATCGGTTTATCATGTTGACGGGTCAATTGATCCCATTCGGGATATAGACACAGTTAATTCTGAACTGATTTTGAATGATATGATATTTATAGAAAAGAGACTTGAGAGAATAGATAAAGACCTTTCAAGAAAAAAAGATACAGCGAAAGAAAAAGATAAAGAAATCCTTTCAAAACTAAAAGTCCATCTAGAGAAAGAACTGCCTCTCAGAACCATGTCTCTTAGCGAGGAAGAAAAAAAACTCATATTAGCGTATCAGTTTATTTCCATGAAACCGATAGTAATAGCTTTGAATATTGGAGAAGAAGATATAAAGGATACGAATCTTCTTGACTCTGTAAAGCAAAAATACGAGAAGCAGAAAATTGGAGTGATGCAGGTTTCTGCCAAGATAGAATCAGAAATAGCCTCTCTTCCGGAAGAAGAGCAAAAAGACTTTCTTTCTGAACTTGGGATAGAAGAACCGGCAGTCAACGCTCTGACAAGATGCTTTTATAAGACATTGGGTCTAATATCGTTCTTTACTGTGGGCAAAGATGAAGTTCGGGAATGGATGATTAGGAAAAATTCCACTGCTCCTGAAGCGGCAGGCGTGATTCACACAGATCTACAGCGCGGCTTTATAAGAGCACAGGTTATTAAATACGAAAATTTAGTGTCTTTTGGCGCAGAGGCAAAAGTAAAAGAAGCCGGGAAATGCTATGTTAAAGGCAAAGATTATATTGTAGAAGACGGAGATATAATTGATATAAGGTTTAATGTATGAAATCCGTTTTGATTACAGGATGTTCGTCCGGACTTGGATTGTATACGGCTGAATCTTTGCAAAAGAACGGATGGAACGTATTTGCAACTGCAAGGAAAGAACAGGATATTGAGAATCTAAAGAGCAAAGGAATTGATACATATTACCTTGATGTCACAGATTCCGATTCTATTGAAAAACTAGTTAAATATGTTTCCAAAAAAACGGATGGAAAATTGTATGCGCTGATCAATAATGCCGGATGCGGATACTCCGGAGCTCTTGAGGATGTAACAAGAGACGCTATGCGAAACCAGTTTGAAATCAATGTGTTTGGAGTGCATGAACTTACCAATCAAATAATTCCGATATTCCGCAAAAACAAAACAGGTCGTATTATTAATATAAGCTCTGCCGTAGGAAAATTCAGCATGCCGTTTATGGGAGCTTATTCAGCATCAAAATTTGCCCTTGAAGCGCTTTCCGATGCGTTGAGACTTGAGCTTAGAAATACAGGCATAAAAATCAGCATCATTGAACCCGGTCCTATTAAAAGCGACTTCAGTAAAAACGCCTTATCCATCTTTCAAAATCAAGTCCATCCTCCTGATAACAGCCGTTACAAGGATATATACGAAAAAATGGGTAAATACAGGCAGACAAAAGAAACAAAAAAGAACATTCCAGAACCCGACGTTTTTTATAAAAAGGTTAAGCGTGCTCTTGAGAGTAAAAGACCAAAAATAAGATATTTGGTTACTAAAGAGGCTTACCTCGCTGCATATCTAAAGCGTTTCTTTCCTGATAAACTGCTTGATATTTTAGCAGGCATTTATTTAAACAGAAAATACGGAAAAAATGAAAATATCTGATAAAATAGGACTGGCATTTTTAATAGTAGCTGTAACGCTTACAACGATCACAATGTTCAGTTTCTACATTAACGCCAGAAACATTTTGCAAAAAGCAATATTCGCTCATCTGGAAACAACTGCTAAATCAAGGTCAAATCATATTCGACACTTCTTGAAAACGCATAAGAAAGCAATTGAGCAGCTGGCAAATAGCGTTGTTATTGGACATAAACCCATAAAGATCGGCTCTCAAGAATTGACCATTACAGTCAGTCTTGGTGTTACAAATTACAAACATCAAAATAATATTGATGAGTTGATGAAAGAGTGCGATGATCTGATGTATAAAGCAAAAGATAAAGGACGAAACAGATTGAGATCAAATATCCGGAGTTTACCGCGCAAATGTATAACTTAAGCTGGAGAACAAAACTGATATTGCTTTTTGTGGGAGTATTAGCTGCGTCACTGATTATTCAAATATTCTATATTATCCCATATCTCTGCAGTCATGAAATTGGAATTAATATATTTCAAGCATTAAGTAAAGCAGTTGAAACCAACGCACCTGTCAGGCAGCTGCTAAAAATCAATATCATGCTCTTTCTGACCACATTACTAATCACATTATTCTTTGGGCGAAAGATATCAGAATCCCAAAGACGAGCTGAAAAAACGCTGCAGGAAAGGGAAGGGTTTAACTGGGCATTATTTAATTACAACCCCATAGAGACCACAATTGTGGATCTTGAAGGAAGAGTAGTCAAGTCCAATCTGGCAAGAAGAAAATCCGGCGATAAATTACCCAATATTGGGGATGTTATGTATAAGGATTACGCCGGAAAGCATAAGACTGATATGTATGCTGAATTGATGAAATGTATCAAATTAGACAAGCCAAAGAAGTTTCCTGAACAAAAATATGACGATAAAATTTTATCTATAGTAATAGCTCCATTCTCTGGCGGCGCTATTATAACATCCGAAGACATCACCGAGCGCAGGAAAGCGGAAAAGAAACTGATTCAAAAGACTGAGCAATTAGAACTGGTAACGCAAGGGTCAAATATTGGTTGGTGGGATTGGGATATTCCATCTGGTAAAGAAACATATAATGAAATACTGACGCAAAACTTAGGATACAAGCTTGGTGAAATGGAACCAAATATTAAATGGTGGGAAGATAAAATTCATCCTGATGATTTAAAACAAGTTAGCATTGATCTGCAAGAACACTTTGATGGGAAGACAGAATATTATATAAATATTCATCGCCTAAAAACCATAACAGGAAAATGGAAATGGTTTGTTG
>DAOVHI010000125.1 GCA_030671985.1 bacterium | reverse complement strand
GTATGTCTTAAATGATGAATGCTATGACCCTGTACTCCTGCTCTTTTCGCAGATCTGTAGAATGTTTTCTGTAACGCCATCTTTGTTAAATGTCCATGTGTATTACTGGAAACTATCAACGGATCTTCAGGCTTTGTACCTTCCTCAATTTTTTGTTTCCATTGCAGATAATTAAGAAAGTGTTTTTTTAAATCTCCGTTAAAACGAACCAATCTCTTTTTATGTCCTTTGCCATTGTTTACAATTAGATAGCAAAAATTATCATTCACTGATATATCAGCACACTTCAAATCAGCTATCTCCTGCACCCTTAAACCAGTTGATAATGCCAGATCAATTACGAACCAGTCTCTTACTGCCACTTTATTGCCCCTTCTTTCCGCAATTTCTTTTCTTTCAGTCAGCACCTTTCTTAACTTTCTAACTTCCTTTATAGTAAGGAATTTACCCGCATGCAATGTCCATTGGAAACTTCCCACTCTACACTCCTCTCAAAAGTTTATTTTTCTAGTGAAAAGTATAAGTTTTTACTTAATTAAATCAATTACAAGTTGCCGTTATAACGCGAGGGAGTGCGTAAGTAAACCAGCTTTATAAATGGGTTGTCTTTGGCAGGGGGTTTTTGCAAGTTAAGGAGGTGTTAACAAGGAGTTAGAAGAGAGAAAAGCCATTGGAGATGAGTCGGTAAGAACGATAGGGTATCAATTAAGTGACTCGGATCGGCAATAAAGAAGGTTTACACTTCACTAGAAGCATAAACCTTTGAATGCAACATACTCCCTTACTTTGTAAGTATACACTCTAAATTTGATTTTGGTCAAGCAAAAAATCGCAATGCAATGCCAATATTCCCACGAAATCTCTTGCCATCAATTTAGAATTTTGTATAATGAACGACGTTCTGTTTTAAACCGAACAGGGCCCATAGCTCAGCTTGGTTAGAGCACCGGACTCATAATCCGTTGGTCCAAGGTTCAAATCCTTGTGGGCCCACCAGTTATCTAAGCGCAATCGGCTTTCCAAGTATCTCTGACATTACGATACCCGTTCTGACATCAGATACCTCAATTGACGGGGTAGATACAACCACCTCTTCCGAATTCCAAGAGTCGTCCGCTAAAGCAACTTCAGGAACTTTTTCTTCAGGGATTTCTTCGATATTATCTTCAACAAGTTCAGGCTGAGGAGGAATAATCTCTTCTTTTACAAGATTGAGTTCCTTGAGAAACCCTCTAACTGCGTCCTGATCTGCCTCGTAAACAGGTTCCTCAACCTCTTGTTTTTTCTCAAAGTCAAGTTCTGGAAATTCCTCAACAAATTGAGGAATTTCCTCCCTTCTTTGAGGTCTATAAGACGCTTGCCCCTGAGTGTTTTTCGTCTCAGAGAATTTCTTTGCGATCTTGACAATCCATACACCAAAGAATATCAAGAAGAATAGTATCTTGATTACTGAATCCATGTTATTACCTTATTATTTTTTGGATTTTGTTTCCTTTGTTCCATCCGCAATTGAATCTCTCATCCCGGTATCTGCCTGAATGTTCTTCATCTTATAGTAGTCCATAATACCTAGATTTCCCTTTCTGAAAGCGTCTGCCATTGCCTTTGGAACCTCGGCTTCAGCTTCTATGACTTTTGAGCGCATATCAACAACCTTTGCTTTCATTTCCTGTTCTGTTGCAACAGCCATAGCGCGTCTGCTTTCCGCTTTAGCCTGAGCTATCTGCTTATCTGCGTCAGCCTGTTTTGCCTGAAGCTTTGCGCCAATATTATCTCCTACATCCACATCCGCAATATCAATTGAGAGTATTTCAAACGCAGTGCCTGCATCAAGTCCTCTCTCCAATACCTTTTTGGATATCGTGTCCGGATTCTCAAGAACCTTCTTATATGTTTCGGCTGAACCGATAGTAGTCACGATTCCTTCTCCAACACGTGCGATAATAGTCTCTTCAGTTGCTCCTCCGACAAGCTGCTGGATATTAGTTTTGACTGTAACTCTCGCCTTCGCTTTTAGCTGAATTCCGTCCATTGCCACTGCGGCAATAGTTGAAGCGCCTTTGGCTGGATCAGGACAGTCAATTACTTTTGGCATAACACTTGTCTGTACCGCCTCAAGAACATTTCTTCCTGCAAGGTCAATTGCAGCCGCTTTTTTGAAGTCCAGAGCTATTTCTGCCTTACTGGCTGATATTAAAGACTTGACAACACTTTCCACGTGATATGTGCCGCTTGCAGGTTTTCCCATTATTGGCTGACCGTCTGAAGCAAGATAGTGCGCTTCAAGATCATCGGATGATATGTCTAAACCTGCTTTTACAGCCATGATTCTGGTGTTTACTATAGTACTTGCCGGAACGCCCCTCAATCGCATAATAACAAGCTTTACCATGCTGACCGGCGCGCCTGATACCATTGCTCTTAGCCATAAACTAAAGAATTTAGCAATAACTATTACAAGCAAAACAGGTATTGCTATCAGTATGAACCTTAATATTTGCATCTCTTTTTCTCCTTTTTTGGTTATTGGTTATTGGTTATTGGTTTTTCTTACAACAATTTTCTTTCCGCTGACCGTTACCACCTTTACTTTTTCGTTTTTTTGGACATAACCTCCTTCCGTTACAACATCAAATTTCTTCCCGTTGATATTAACTTTTCCCGCAGGCCTCAAGAGAGTTAACGCAACTCCCTGCTTGCCTTCTATATCTCTCAAACTGTCATGAGAGACGAACCCTTCGTTCTTATCCTCTTTTTTAGAAAGAATAACATATTTCCCAAACTTTGTCTTTGGCAAAAACTTCAGCGCAAGCACTATTGCTATTCCTGCAAAAACCAGTTCCAAAAAAAGAACATAAAAGGCCGCGGACGGGTAATCCCTAAAACATAGGAATATACTGCCAAATATTGCAAGAGCTCCGCTAAGACCAAATATCCCTCCCGGCACAAATATCTCAATAAAGATAAATGCTATTCCTGTAATAAATAGAATCACTATAGTACACATCTAATTATTTCCTCTGCACAAGAATTCTGTTCCCCTCAACCTTTTCAACAACAATTTCAGCACCTTCTTCAATAAAATCTCCATCGGTCATTACACTCCATAGTTTATCGTCTATCATTGCCTTGCCTGCAGGTCTGAGTTTTGTATGAGCGACACCTCTTTTTCCAGTCAAACTATGCATCTCAGCAGAAGAAGCGTTAAACCCTTCTTCTTGTTTTTCGGAGGCGGACAGAGCAAGATGACTCAATATCCCCTTATTCTTAGGAAGAACCTTTAGCAGTAAAACAAATATCGTTCCTGAGGTTAAGATTGCTCCGCCAATTGTGTAAAGCGCGGTATTCAATAGACTGAATTCCCATGAGAATTGCGGAATCGGATGTTTTACAAGCGCTAGGTATATTCCCGCCAGAATACAAAGTACGCCGCCGGCTCCGACAAATCCGAATCCGGGCGTTATAAACAACTCGGTAAATAACAGTATTATCCCTATGATGAACAAAACTATATCCATGGTATTTGTAAGCCCGACAATATAGTGCCCCCAGAAAAACAATGCCAAAAATATTACACTTATAGTTCCGCCAACTCCCCATCCCGGCGTTTTTATTTCAAATAAAAGCCCAAGAAATCCAAGTGTTAAAAGCAATGAGCTTACAATCGGATGCGTCAGGAATCTTACAACATGTTCTGCCCAGTTAGTACGTGTCATTTTAACAGTGAACTTGTTTAGATTAAACGATTTTAATATCTCATCAATGGAGTTTTCCTCGTTTTTTGCAAGACCTGCTTTTATAGCTTCGGAACCTGTGAGTGTAACTAATTTGCCTTTTTGTGTTATCTTCTTGATTTCAATGTCGGGATCAACCATTGCCTCTGCTAATTCAGGGGAGTGATTGTTCTGCTCTGCCGCTGCTCTAAACGCCGAGCGCACAAAGGATATTTCTTTTTCGCCTGTTTTTTGT
>DAOVHI010000062.1 GCA_030671985.1 bacterium | reverse complement strand
GGGAGATGCGCTCGCTATAGCTCTTCTTGAGGAAAGAGATTTTAAAAGAGAGGATTATGCTCTTATACATCCGGCCGGCAGCTTGGGTAGAAGATTAAGTCTCAAAGTGAGGGACGTTATGAAAACGGGAAAACAAATTCCGATTGTTAAACATGACATTACAATGAAAGAAGCGATAGCAGAAATTTCTATAAAAAGATTTGGATTTGCACTGGTTCTGGACGCTGATAAAAAATTAAAAGGTATCATCACAGATGGAGACGTTAGACGTAGTGTTAAAGTTGAAGGTTTTTTAAATGAAAGAGTTGACATGTTTATGAGTAAAAACCCAAAAACAATTGATAAGGATTTTCTTGCAGTAGAAGCCCTTGAAAAGATGGAAAAACACTCAATAACATCATTGTCGATAGTTAATAAAAAAAATGTGCCCGAAGGAGTTGTTCATCTTCATGATCTGCTTGGCAGAACTAAATTTAGATTTTAAGGTAAATACATAATGGTTTGTAAAAAGATAACAAAGATTGGCATAATTGGAAATCCAGGAAAGCTATCCGCTTTAAGACTGGCTGGAGATTTGTCTGAATGGCTGGACAAAAAGGGGATAAAAGTTTTTGTATCTCGTGATTGCGCAGGTAAGCTTTTGGATAAAAAACTAGTTGTGGAAAACGAAGAATTATTATCCAACGCGGATATCCTGATAGCTTTAGGCGGAGACGGGACACTGCTTAGCGCAGCAAGACTTGTTTCGTCATCAGGCATCCCGATTCTTGGAATTAATCTTGGCGGGCTCGGTTTTCTCACAGAGGTTAATTCTTCGCGAGTATATGAAGTTTTGGAACAGGTTTTAAGCAACAAGTTTTCTGTTGAGAATCGGATGCTGATCAGTGGATATGTTTTAAGAAAGGGAGAGGGGAAGGTTTTTCGTTTTTCTGCGCTTAATGATGCGGTAATAACCACGGAAGCAATTGCGAGAGTCCTGAAACTAGAGACTTCAATAGACAAACAATATGTAACCACATATGTTGCGGATGGATTAATTATATCAACCCCGACAGGTTCTACAGCCTATTCTCTTTCAGCCGGTGGACCAATTGTGCATCCTGCTTTGAAGGCAATAATTATCACTCCGATATGTCCTCACACACTAACTAACAGACCTATCATCGTCTCAGAAAAAAGCTCTATTTCTATTGAGCCAATATTTGAAACCAATAAAATAGCGTTAACAATTGACGGACAGATTAAGTTTAACTTACTGCATTCTGACAAACTGGTTATAAAAAAAGCTTCATACGCTCTAAAATTAATTTCGTCAACGGAGAATGATTTTTTTGCAATACTCAGAAAAAAGCTCAAATGGAGTGGACATTCAATAAATCCCGAAAGCATTCGGAATAAGTAAAAGGCGATAGATTATGTCAAAGGTAATTATAGACAAAGAGATATGCAAGGGATGCGGGCTTTGTATATCAGCATGTCCAAAAGAAGCGTTAAGTATATCAAAAATACAAAATTCAAAAGGTTTTTTCCATGCAGAGGTTGCTTGTCCGGAGAAATGCACATCCTGTACATTCTGTGGATTAGTTTGTCCTGATATAGCAATCAAAATATACAAGTGAGATTTCCATACATACTTTTACAACTTATTCTCCTCGCATTTATTTTTACAGCGGTTTTGGGACTTGGTAAAAAGATATTGGATCTTTTTAAATTAAGGGCTGTATCACTTCTTGAGGAGGTATCCCTATCGTTTGGACTTGGATTGGGAACACTGTCTATTCTGATACTGCTTATTGGTTTTGCTAACGGATTAAATAGATTTTGTCTGTACTCCGTATTATTAATACTGTGTATAATTTCAATCAGAGAACTCAAGTATTTTTTTAATAGATTGAACTCCGGTTTTTCTGAGAAATTTCCGAACCTTCCAGATATCTCCGCATTTAACAAGTTTTTGATTCTATTATTTGGAGCAACAATGTTTCTCGCCTTTACTGGAGCATTGGCACCTCCTTTAAACTATGACACTCTTTCATATCATCTATCATTTCCAAAGCTTTATGGTGAGGCCGGAAAAATATTTTTTATACCTCACAATATGTATTCAAACCTTCCTTTCGGAGTGGAGATGTTCTACACCCTTGCCTTGGTAATAAAAGATGAGATATTGGCAAAACTGATACATTTTTCCATAGGGATCTTATGTGTTTTAACAATCTTTGTTCTTGGAAGAAAGTACTTCGGCAAGAACGCAGGTCTTTTGGCGGCTGTAATATTTTATAATATCCCCGCAGTGTGCTTGACATCAACCTATGCCTTTAACGATCTTGGATTGGTTTTTTATGGCCTGCTAATGTTTTTTTGTATTATCAACTGGTCTTCTAAAAATGGGATTGTATGGTTAATACTTGCCGGTATATTCTGCGGATTTGCAATCGGTACTAAATACACAGGTGCATTATATTTTATTCTTCCAGCACTTGTTCTTATTGTGTTTTTTACGATTCAAAAAAAAGAGAATGTTATTAAGAATATGTGCAAAAGTATGTTCTTATTTATTCTCTTCGCGTCTCTGACATTTTCGCCATGGCTTATAAAGAATCTTATATACACTCAAAATCCGGTATATCCGTTGTTTTATAACATCTTTGGAGGCATTGACTGGAACGCAGAACTTGTTCAAAGGTTTGCCAGATTTCACATATCAAAGGATATGAATATATTGAGCATTGTCTCTCTGTCATGGAAAGTGCCTCTGAATAACCAAGTGAGCGTAATTTTATTAATATTACCATTATTGTTTTTTATTAGGCTTGATAGGAATATAAAGATACTCATATCATACACAATACTGGTTTTTATACTCTGGACATTCTTTACGCATCGGATAATTAGGTTTTTGCTTCCCTGTCTATCTGTTTGGAGTCTGTTGGCGGCATATACTCTGGTTAACTTCAAGAAGAGCAAAATAGCCTCAAGAGTGTTATATCTTCTTGTTATTGGATTTTTGTGCTGGAACACATTTAAGTTTGCGGCGACTGTCGGCTTTAACTTTTTTGATGTAGCGTATGGTAAAGAAACGAAAGAAGAATTTCTATTGAAAAATTTTTATCAGTATGACGCGTTTAAATTTATTAACGAAGAGCTGCCGGAAGACAGCAAAATCCTGTTCATAGGAGAAAATCAGGGGTTCTACTGCGATAGGGATTACGTTGGAAGCAGCCCTCTTGATCTTAATGATATTGTGGAGATATCCAACGCATCTGAAAATCCCCGCATTATTTATGCTAAATTGAATGACATGGGTATCACACACATATTATATAACTCATCTGAAGTTAAAAGGGTTTCTAATACGTATCGTTCATTCAACTGGAAACAAGGAGCAGAGGAGAGATTCAACAAGTTTATGGCGAGATTTACTACTTGCCCATATTCAAAAAAAGGCGTATTCTTACTTAGATTAATTTAGAGGATTTGAATGGTAGAAAAAGTCTTGATGTGTGGAAATGGTGCTGTTGGAGAGGGTGCGATTCAGGCAGGATGCAGGCATTATTTTGGTTATCCTATAACTCCGCAGAACGAACTTACTGCGTATATGGCAGAGAGACTAGGTGAACTTGGAGGTGTCTTCATCCAGTCAGAAAGTGAATTAGCTGCCATCAACATGGTCTTTGGCGCATCAGCGTCCGGCGCAAGAGCTATGACATCTTCATCCAGTCCCGGAATAAGTCTTAAACAGGAGGGAATTTCTTATATTGCAGCTGCAGAGCTTCCATGTGTAATTGTAAATATAATGCGTGCAGGTCCGGGGTTGGGAGATATAACACCTTCTCAGGCCGATTACTTTCAGGCGGTAAAAGGTGGGGGACATGGAGATTACAGGCTTATTACAATCGGTCCGGCTTCTGTTCAGGAGCTTTACGACTGGACAGCCAAAGCTTTTTATTTGGCAGATAAATACCGAAATCCAGTGATGATACTTGGAGACGGATTCCTTGGACAAATGATGGAGCCGCTGGAAGTAAAAAAGATAGAAGAGTTGAAGCTTCCTCCAAAAACATGGGCGCTTACCGGCGCAAAAGATCGCAGTGCAAATATAATCAGGACTTTGATGCTGAAAGTCGGAGAACTGGAAGAGCATAATAAAAAAATTCAGGATAAATATAAAAGAATAGAGAAAGAGCTTATAGAATACGAAGCGGTATTGACGGATGACGCAGAGATAATACTGGTAGCTTATGGAACATGTGCGCGAATTTGTAAAGAATCTGTTTTCCTTTTGAGAAAAGAAGGAATAAAAGCCGGGTTGATTCGGCCTATAACGTTATGGCCATATCCATCAGCAGTAATAAGGAAGATAAGCAATAACATCAAGTGTATTCTCACTGTAGAGATGAACGCGGGACAGATGGTTGAGGACGTAAAACTTGCGGTTATGGGAAGATGTCCCGTGCATTTTTATGGAAGAATGGGTGGTGGAGTTCCCACATCAAAAGAGATAGTGGATGAGATTAAAGGATTGGAAATTAAGTGAAGAAGATATTCGGTAAACCGGAATGCATGACAGACAAACCGTTTCATTATTGTCCGGGCTGCGGGCATGGGATTGTCCATAGATTAATCGGCGAAGTAGTAGATGAGCTTGGTATTCAGGACAGGACTATTGGCGTTCCTCCCGTCGGATGCGCGGTTGTTATGTATCATTATTTTAATATAGATATGACCGAAGCCCCCCATGGAAGAACACCTGCTGTTGCAACAGGGATAAAGCGGGTTCATCCTGATAAAGTTGTATTTACATATCAAGGGGACGGGGATCTTGCTGCTATAGGCACAGGAGAGATAATTCATGCGGCAAATCGCGGTGAGAGGATAACTACAATATTTGTAAATAATGCTGTGTATGGAATGACAGGCGGACAAATGGCTCCAACAACCTTAGTCGGGCAAAAAACAACAACAACTCCTTTAGGCAGAGACGCGCGGCTAATTGGATATCCAATAAAAATCTCAGAAATGCTTGCTATTACAGACGGATCTATTTATATAGAAAGAGTAGCCGTTAATAAACCTGCAAATATTATTAAAGCTAAAAAAGCTATTAAAAAGGCTTTTCAAATACAACTGGAAGACCGCGGGTTCTCAATGGTTGAGGTTCTGTCTCAGTGTCCTGTTAATCTTGGGCTAACTTCTCAGAAAGCTGCAGAATGGATTGATAATACGTTAATGAAGACCTATCCTCTTGGTGTGATTAAGGATAAAAGCGGAGAATAGTAATGCAAAGGATTCTTACAGCAGGTTTTGGCGGGCAGGGAATAGTGTCAATGGGCAAGATGCTTGCGTATGCAGGTATGAAAGAAGATAAACATGTTTCTGCTCTTCCTTCATATGGACCGGAGATGCGGGGTGGAACTGCAAATTGCTCGGTTATTATATCGGAAAAAGAAATAGCCTCTCCATTTATATCGCATCCGGATACGCTTATTGCAATGAATCAGGCATCATTGGATAAATTTTCCGAACTTGTTTTGAGTGACGGACTTATAATCGCAAACAGTAGTTTGGTGAAAGTAAATAGCGATATAAGGAATAAAATAAAGGTTGTAGAAATTTCTGCAGATCATATTGCGGTTGAGTTTGGGAATCTGAAGGTAGCAAATATGGTTGCGCTGGGTGTATTTGTCAGGGAAACAGCAGAGATAAAACTGGATTCTCTAAAGACAGCCTTGGAGAAAATCTTTCCTCCAAGAAGGCATAATCTTATTCCAATAAATATTAAGGCATTGGAGAAGGGATTTAAGAGATGAAAGATATAGATGTAAATAGGCTGAGACACGTGATATCAGGGTTTAAGAGCACAAAAGTGCTTGTTGTGGGCGATCTGATGCTTGACAGATTTGTCTGGGGCACTGTGAAGCGCATTTCGCCTGAAGCGCCTGTACCTGTTGTTAAAATTAGTTCTGAATCCGCTATGATGGGCGGTGCATCTAATGTTGCAAATAATATCCGTGCGCTTGGCGCAGAGGCATTAATTACAGGAATTGTCGGAGATGATATTGCAGGAAAGGAATTTCTGCAGTTGGTAAAAAAACATGGAATGAATGAGGATGGGATTATTCTAAACAAGAAAAGACCGACGATAGTGAAGACAAGGATCATCGCTCAGCATCAGCAGGTTGTCAGGACAGATAAGGAATTTGTCGGTCAGATTAATTCCAGAGAAGCAAAAAAGATACTTACATATATCAAATCCAATATGCGTAAAATTTCTGCTATTGTCATATCTGATTACGGAAAAGGCGTTGTAACACGATATCTGGTGAAACAAATTATAAAGTTGAACGAAGAATTTAATTATCCGATTATCGTTGATCCTATACCGGGACATTTTACATATTATAAGAACGTAACTATGATAACTCCAAACAATCAGGAAGCTGGAGATGGTCTTAAAACAGAAATAAAGGATGAACAAAGTTTAGTGAGGGTAGGGAAGAGTCTGCTGAAGTTATTACAAACAAGTTCAATATTAATTACTCGTGGAGAAAAGGGAATGTCCCTTTTTGAAAGAGATGGTAAAATAACCAATATTCCAACTGTTGCAAAAGAGGTTTTTGATGTGACCGGCGCTGGAGATACGGTTGTTGGAACGCTTGTGTTGTGTCTTGGAAACAAAGCTACAATATACGAATCTTCGTATATTGCAAATCATGCGGCGGGTATTGTTGTTGGAAAACTTGGAACAGCCACGTTGTCTATAAACGAACTGAGAAAAAACATCGTATGAAGTATGGTCTGCTATCGGATATACATTCTAACCTGGAAGCATTGAATGCTGTCCTAAAGGAATTCAAAGAGGAACAGGTTGAGAAAAATATATGCATAGGTGATATAGTTGGCTATGGGGCAAACCCGAATGAATGCGTGGAACTCATCAGAAATAATAATTTTGAATCTGTTGCGGGGAACCATGATTTAGCGGTTATTGGCCGGCAGGATATAGAACATTTTAATCCAATAGCAAAAGAATCTATGATATGGACGGCTGACACACTCACTACAGATAATAGGGAATATTTAAAACAACTTGAATTAAAGAAAGAGTTTCCTGGATTTGTTATTGTCCATTCAACAATACTTGAGCCGGAAGAATGGAAATATGTAAGAACAACTCTTGAGGCCCATCGTAACTTTAAAGAGCTTACAAAGCCTGTATGTTTTTTTAGCCATTCCCATATCCCGATAGTTTTTAAGGAAAAAGAGCGGCCTGAATTTTCTTTTGATACGAGCATCAACATTGAGGAGAATATCAAGTATTTAATAAATGTTGGTAGCGTTGGACAGCCCAGGGACAAAAATCCGAAAGCATGTTATGCTATTTACGATACAGAAGAAAAAAAAGTTGAGATAAAGAGAGTTTCTTATGATATTAAAACCGCTCAGAATAAGATAAGAGAAGCAGACCTACCTCGGATGTCAGCTTATAGACTGGAAACGGGTGAATAAGAAAGAGATATCTCAAAAAACAAAGAAGTTAAGAGAACAGATTGAGCATCATAACCGCAAGTATTACATAGACGCGCAGTCCGAAATATCTGATCGCGAGTATGATCTCTTGATGGAAGAGCTGGTACGTCTGGAGCATGAATTTCCTGATTTAATTGTTCATGGTTCCCCGTCACAACGCGTAGGAGGCTCCCCTCTAAAAGAATTCAGAACCGTTACTCATCGCACGCCAATGCTAAGTATAGCAAATACCTATTCTGAAGATGAGATAAGAGAAT
>DAOVHI010000082.1 GCA_030671985.1 bacterium | reverse complement strand
CCTGATCCTTTTTACATAATTGCGTGTCGGACCAAAATAATAGCTATATTCTCCTGAAGCATTCGTTGCTATATTGCCGCCGATAAAAGCCGTTCTTTCCGTAGGAAATGGTGGATAAAACAAGTTCTGTTTTGCCAATGCTTCTAAAAAATCATCAACAATTACCCCCGACTGTAAAACAGCTCTTTTGTTTTTTTTATCTATTGAGATGATTTTATTCAGCCGCTCTACTGAAAGAATAGCACCGTCTCGCGAAATTCTACTGCCAACTGTTCCTGTTCCTCCCGCAGAAACAGTTAAAGGAACTCCATTTTTAGCGCATTCACAAACTGCCTCTTTTACTTCCTCTTCGATCTCGGGTATGTAGAGAATATCGGCATTACCTCCCTCTAAATTGGAAGCATCCTCTAAATATCCAACTATCTGATCTTTATCTCTTTTAATTATCATGTATTATTTTAATCTTTATTTTGCATTTTTTTAGGCGCGGATATGCCAAGAAGCCTGAGTCCGTTTGCCAGAACAATTCCGGTAGATTTAACGATTAGAAGCCTTGCAGCTGTCAATTCTTTGTTTCCGGTAACAACACGATGTTTATTATAAAAATTATGAAATATTCCGGCAAGCTTCAGCAAATATCCAGCTATTTTGTGAGGTGCGTATGTCAGGACGCGTGCCTCGCATGTGTCTTCAAATCCTGCTAATGTTTTTGCTAATTCAACTTCTTCCGCTTTATCTAAAAGCTCAGTATTTGCAATCTCTATTTCCTCTATACTTACTTTTTGGGCCTCAGCATGTTTTAATATATTGCATAGCCTTGCATGCGCATACTGAATATAATAAACAGGATTTTTGGAAGACTCTTCCTTTGCTAAATTCAGGTCAAAGTCAAGATGACTGCTCTGTGTTCTCATAAGAAAAAAGAATCTGGCAGCGTCCTTGCCGACTTCCGACACTAAATCCTTCATTGTCTCAAACCTTCCGGCTCTTTTAGACATTTTGATTTTCTCTCCATTACGCATAAGATTAACCTGCTGAACTATAAAAATATCTAGCCATTTCTCATCAATGCCCAACGCTTTCATAGCCATTTTCAATCTTCCTATATGACCATGATGATCAGGCCCCATAAAATCAATGGCTTTGTCAAATCCCCTATTAAACTTGTCAAGGTGGTACGCAATGTCTGCCAAAAAATATGTCGGTACTCCATTAGATTTTACCAGAACTCTGTCCTCGTCGTCGCCAAGCTTTGTTGATTGAAACCACGTTGCGTCATCTTTTTTGCGTGTAAAACCACGCTCTTCTAATTTTTTCAAAGTATCGGTAATTTTGTCTGAATCATGCAGAAGTTCTTTCTCACTGAACCACTTATCAAACTTAACTCCAAAATTCTCTACATCACGCTTTTGGCTGCTTAATATAAAGTGCCTACATCTAAACCACACATCGTCATCTATCTTATTCAGCAAACTCTTACCCTTGTATACTCTATTTAGCTCTTCTGCCATATCCTTTACATAATCGCCGTGATAGCCATCATCAGGAAATTCAAAACAGGGATCATGTATCTGGGTATATCTTGCAATAAGTGATTCAACAAGCCTTGAAATCTGTTCTCCCGCATCGTTTATATAGAATTCTCTTTTTACATCATATCCATTAAATGAGAGAATATTGCATAAACTATCACCAATAGACGCAGCTCTTGCGCTTACTACGTTGAGCGGTCCTGTGGGATTTGACCCTACAAATTCTACCAAGATTTTCTTGCCATCTCCTGTATTGCTTCTACCATAATTTTTTCCTACCAGAACAACTTCTCTAAAAATATCTATCCAAAACTTCTTGCTAATGTAAAAATTTATAAATCCAGGTTTAACCAGTTCAACTTTATCTGCCAACAAATCTTTAGACAAAGATTTGTTTATATCTCTGCATAACTTTTCGCCTATGCTCATTGGCGATTCTTTTAATCTATTTGAATGCATCATGGCTGCATTTGTTGAAAAATCACCAAATCTCTCATCTTTTGTTCTCTCTATTGAAATGGATAGGTCTTGAACGGAATAAGTTCTCTCAATACTATTCTGAACTATTCTTGCTATGTGTTGAGCTTTATTAATCACTTCTTTTTCTCCTTTTCCAGAAACCAGTTTAATGCCTTAATTGATCTGGGATGAATCAAAACTTCTTTTTTTACCAGACGTGGAATCTTATCCCTCAAAATAAAGAGCATTGCTCTATCTATATCCTTTTCTGCCACTTTTCTTGCATCCGCTACTCCTTTATGACCTCTGGCCAATTCAATAAAATCCGCTACATATATGATTTTTGCGACATCGGACATCTCAGGAGCTGCTGTTGTATGATATCTTATTGCATTTAATATTTGAGGATCTGTTATTCCAAAAACTACACTGGCGAGCTTACTGCCGACAGGAGCATGAAGCAGAGACTCCGTCTTCAGTTCAAGCTTATCAACAGAAATCTTATATTTTTCAACATTATATATCAGTTCATCATACGGCATAGATTTTGCGCAGTCGTGAAGAATCGCCGCAAGCCCAACCTTCTTATCTGAGACCCCAAATCTTTCTGCCAAGCCCAGCGCAGTTTTATATGTTGAAATAGAATGAGCATACGTTTGACGGCTAAGCATGCCTTTTAGTATTTTCTTAATATCATCCATAGCTTTCGGCATTATATCATTTTACTAGCATAAGGCAATTCCGATTCGAGCGTATAAATTGTAATAGATTTAGTAATTTGTTAATATAAAAATCATGAAAAAAGCTTACATATTTATAGGAATTTGTATCTTTCTTGTTGTTTTCATTTCAAGCGTGCTTACTGTTTTTGATTATGGCATAACATGGGACGAACCAATCTATATTTCATATATTCTTCATCAGGTTGACTGGCTAAATTCTCCGCATCCTTTCTCGGAAAGCACAATAAAAGATATCTGGCGCTTTGAACCGCATCCGCCTCTTGTGAAATATGTTATGAGTTCAGGCTTATTATTGCTGCACAAATATGTTGGCATTCTATACTCTTGCAGAATACCTATGTGTCTTTTATTTGCGCTTCTTATACTTTCTGTTTATTTTTTTAGTCTAAGATACTACGATATTCACACTGCTATTTTTTCATCCTTATCACTGTTTCTCATGCCTCGTGTTTTTGCGCATGGTCATTTTGCGGCATATGACATTCCTATCGCTCTGGTCTGGTTTGTCGTGTGCTGGGCGTTTATTAAAGGAACCAGTTCCCCAAAATGGAGCATATTTGTCGGTCTAATATCAGGACTTGCTTTATTAACAAAAGAAAGCTCCGTATTTTTAATAATCCCCCTTTTATTGTGGGGACAAATATACAGAAGAAAATCTTATGCGAGGAATACCCTATTTATCTTTCTTCTTTCCCCTATAGTACTTATAGCACTCTGGCCAGGACTATGGTACGCCCCTTTTTCTAATCTTATTAAGTTTTATCTGTATCACGTAAAACATAATTCTGTTAATGTTTTTTATCTTGGAAAAATCTACGGCGCGCAAATTGCTCCATGGCACTATCCATTAATCCTTTTGGCAACAACCGCCCCGCCCGCAACGCTCTTGTTATCAATCTATGGGATACAAATATATATCAAAAAACACTTTAAAGATAAAATATTTGGCATGGCCGTTATAAACGTTTTATTTCTATTGATACTGATGTCGTTGCCAATAGCTCAAAAATATGACGGCATAAGACTTTTTATGCCCGTATTTCCTTTTTTAGCCGTACTTGCAGGCATAGGATTCTTTGAACTACGTAAGAGAATAAGCACATATGCTAAATTCTCAACAAATTACCTCTACATATTATTACTTCCTGCATTAATAACTCTGGTACGTATACATCCATATCAAACATCCTATTATAATATGTTCATTGGTGGAATTAGAGGAGCTCATAAACTTGGGATGGAAACTACCTACTGGGGAGACTGCATCACAAAAGAAACTCTTGGATTTGTAAATGACACTACTCCTAAGAATGGACGTGTAATATTTTATCCGATTGGCAGCTTTGTGCCAGGATTCTATAAAGAAACAGGATTATTGAGAAAGGATATAAAAATAGCAGGTATTGGTGATGAGGATTTCGATTATCTGATTCTTTTATCAAGACAGGGAATGTTTAATGATAAAGTGTGGAAAATATATAAACATGCACAGCCGGTATATGAAGTATCTTATCAAGGTGTGCCGATCGTGAAGATATACAAAAAATCTGATATTTGTGATATCATGTCAAATATGGAATTAAGAGCTAAGTATTAAGGTGGAAACATATATATCGATAGTTATTCCCCTGTTTAATGAAGCACCCAGTATATGCGAATTACATGACAGAATTCAGACTGTGCTTAACAATTCTTTATTACTGGAAAAAAAATGTGAAATTATTTTCGTTGATGACGGCAGCAATGATAATTCATTTGAAATATTAAAATCATTACATAAGAAAAATCAAAATATAAAAGTCTTAAAACTACGAAAAAAATTCGGTAAAACGGCTGCACTTGCTGCCGGTTTTTTAGAGGCAGAAGGAGAAATTGTTATTACAACAGACGCAGATCTTCAGAACGATCCGGCCGATATACCAAACCTTATAGAAAAGATAAATCAAGGATACGACGTTGTATCAGGATGGAGAAAAAAAAGAAAAGATGGATTTGCCAAGATCATTCTGTCTCGCATATACAATGCTGTTACTTCGTTCTTTTCAAGGATACCGATTCATGATTTCAATTGCGGGCTAAAAGCATATAAAAAACAAGTTTTAAAAGAAATTAAAATTTATGGGACACTGCATCGCTACATTCCCGTTATTGCCCATTGGAAAGGCTTTCACGTTGGAGAAATTTCAGTAGCACATAACAAGCGCATCCATGGAAAATCCAAATATGGAATGAATAGAATTTTTGAAGGGTTTTGGGATCTTGCAACGGTGATATTTTTTCTAAGATTTAATCAGAAACCTCTTCACCTATTCGGCAATATTGGAGTTGTCTTCTTGTTCTTCGGACTGATCATAAATTCCTATATTATGTCCATCTGGCTGCGTTTTCACTCTATAATGGGGCGGCATCCCCTACTGATACTTGGTGTAATGCTTATGATATTGGGTGTCCAACTTGTTTCCCTTGGACTTCTGGCTGAGATGATAGTAAATAGTTCGCAAGACAATAAGGACGTCTTTTCTATCAAAGAAAAATTGGAACACAAGTAAGTTAATGTCCATCAAAAACATTGTCTTAATTAATAATAGAGGGCTGGGAAACGCCATACTGCTCCTGCCGCTAATCAGAACCATTCGAAACAAATTTAAACAAACAAAAATTATATTCACTGCTTTTTCTTCGCAGACAACAGAATTATTGCGTCAGGAGAATTGTATAGATGAATTTGTTCTCCTATCAGATAATCCACTAAAAGCTTGCAAGAATGTGATTGCAATATCAAAAATAAGAAAGCTTAATCCAGATGTTTCAATACGCACATTTCCTACGCATAGGCTTGCTTTTAAACTCCTGTCAAATTTGATAGGAGCGAATAAAAAAATATCCCATGATTACGATAATAAATATGGAGTAAATATTGAGCAAGTTCATGACGTATATCAAAATCTAAATCTTACATCAGCGCTGGACATTAAAAAGGATGATTGGATTGAGAATATTAAATTAAGACTGCGTCCTGATGAAACAAAGTACGCCGAAACTTTTCTAAAGCAACATCTATTTGGCAAACAAGATTTAATAATCGGATTCCATCCCGGTTCCAGCACAAAAAGCGGCATGAATGCAAAGAGATGGCCAATCGCAAGATTTTGCGAATTGGAAAATAAACTTAAAAATAAATATGACGCGAAGATGCTTTTTTTCTTAGGACCTGACGAAAAACATTTATTAAAACACATAAAAAAACGCACATCTTTTGACACAAAACTAGTTATCGCACAGCCCATACGCAAGACAGCGGCAATAATATCCAAATGCAATCTATTCATCAGCAATGACTCCGGGCTTATGCATCTCGCCAGTGCCGTTGGCACAAAAGCGGCGGCAATATTCGGTTCAACGGATCCTTTAAGAATCTCTCCTTTTGGAGATTCTAACATCATAATAAGAAAAGATATTCCTTGCAGCCCGTGTAATCACAGCTTGAACAGGTTGGGGGAAAAATTTAGATGTACAAATTCAAAAAAACACGACTGCATAAAAGATATCTCTGTGGATGATGTTCTATCGGCAATCAAAGAAGTTTTTTTGACAAAAGCAGAGTGAGTTGGTATAGTGTGGCTTCTTTTTAAACATGGAAATTATTGAATGAATGTAATAGAAAAAATTAAAAATAAAGCTAAGTCTGACAGAAAAAGAATAGTCTTGACAGAAGGGTATGATGTAAGAGG
>DAOVHI010000150.1 GCA_030671985.1 bacterium | reverse complement strand
TGAAAAAAGTTGAAGAAAAATTATTGAGCATATTGGAAAGTAATGATACTCTATTGTTAAAAGGTTCAAGAGCAATGCATCTTGAGAACATACTTGAAATATTAAAGGATTCGTAATGTTTTATTATTTGTTTTATTCGCTATGTGACGTATGGAGCGGGTTTAATGTTTTTAAGTATATTACATTTCGCGCAGGAGGGGCAGCTGCAACCGCGCTTCTGCTGAGTATATTTCTTGGACCATGGATGATAAGAAAATTGCAGGAACTGAATATCGGGCAATATATCAGAAAAGAAGAATGCGCGGATTTATTTACGCTTCATCAAAAGAAGCAGGGCACTCCCACCATGGGCGGAGTTTTAATAATTCTGGTTTTATTGATTTCCACATTATTATGGGCCGATTTTTCAAACAGATACATAATACTTGTTTTACTCATAACTCTTGGACTGGGTTGGGTTGGCTTTATGGATGACTATCTAAAAATACATAAAAAGAATGCAAAGGGGCTCAAGATAAGCGCAAAATTGTTTGGACAGCTCATCGTCGCAGGTATCGTGGGATTTTATCTTTACTATAATCCGGTAAATTCCGAATTTGCCACAAAGCTTGGTGTTCCATTTTTTAAAAGTTTCTTTGTGGATTTAGGTTATTTCTATATTCCATTTGTTATGTTGGTTATTGTCGGAGCTTCAAATGCGGTTAATTTTACAGACGGACTTGACGGACTGGCTATTGGATGCACAATGATGGTCGCAATTACGTTCATCATAGTAACATATTTGTGTGGACATGTGGTATTCAGCAAATACCTGCATATTATAAACGTTGCAGGGAGCGGAGAACTTGCCGTGTTTTGCGCTGCTTTGGTGGGAGCAAGCTTGGGTTTTCTCTGGTTTAACTGTTATCCTGCAGAGATATTTATGGGGGATACGGGTTCACTTGCAATAGGCGGAGCGCTTGGTTTTATCTCTGTGGTTGTAAAACAAGAGATATTACTGGTTATAGCCGGCGGTATTTTTGTTATAGAGGCTCTATCCGTCATTATTCAGATCATATCTTTCCGCACGACAGGGAAAAGAGTATTTTTAATAGCTCCCCTGCATCATCATTTCGAAAAAAAAGGATGGGATGAGACAAAAGTTACAGTCAGGTTCTGGATAATATCCATAATTTTTGCTCTCATAAGTCTTGCAACCTTGAAGTTAAGATAATAATGGATAGGGAAATGCCAGCGCTAACCCCAATGCTCAGGCAGTATCTAAATATAAAAAAGAACAATAAAAACACCATCCTTTTCTTCAGGTTAGGAGATTTTTATGAGATGTTCTTTGATGATGCAAAGCTTGCGTCCAAGATTCTTGAGATCGTTCTGACTTCCCGCGACGGTGGGGAAGGAAGAAAAATCCCAATGTGCGGCATTCCGTATCATGCTGCGGAAAACTATATATCAAAATTAATAAAAAGCGGGCATAAAGTCGCAGTCTGTGAACAGGTTGAAGACGCCAGAAAGGCAAAAGGACTTGTTAAAAGAGAGATTGTAAAAACAATAACTCCCGGCACAGTTCTTTCAAGCTCTATGCTTGATGTGAAAAGTAATAATTATCTCGGGGCAGTAACATCATCAAATAAAAAGTTTGCGCTTGCAGTCTCCGATCTATCAACAGGCGAATTCAAGGCGGCAGAGTTTTCTGATTACACAAAATTTCTTGACGAAATCCGGCGTGTCAGCCCAAAAGAAATTATCCTTCCGAACTCCTTAATGGAAGACGAAAAAATTAAAGGAGATCTTAGTATATCCTGTTCTGTTCTAACCCCATATGATGACTGGCACTTTGATAGAGAAAACGCAAACAGTGTACTCACGCAGCATTTTAAGACTCAGTCAATGGATGGGTTCGGATGCAGGGACTTTCCCACTGCAATATGCTGTGGAGGCGCGCTTCTTGAATATATAAAGGATATACAGCAGATTTCGCCGACACACATAAACGATTTCAAGATATATTCAACGTCGGACTTTATGATATTGGACAGCGTTACTCAAAAAAATCTTGAACTTGTTGAAACCATACATGCTCATGAGGAAAAAGGAACATTATTGGATACGTTGGACGTAACTCTTACTCCAATGGGAGCTCGTCTCCTGCGGACATGGATTATACAGCCTCTGAGAAACTCTGCGGAGATCAACAATAGACTTAATGCGGTTAGTGAGTTTATAAATTCTGCGGATGTTAATGATAAGATAAGAACCGTCATCAGGCATATCTCGGATATAGAAAGAATAATCAGTCGTGTTAATTGTGGTCTGGCAAATGGACGCGATCTAATAGGTCTCAGAGAGTCATTGAAAAAAGTTCCTCAAGTAAAGGAAATAATTAAACAATTCAAATCGCAGATGTTAAAGAAAGTGCGTGAGAATTTGCGGGATGTTTCAGAACTGGTTAGTTTGCTTGATAGGGCTATTGTTGATGAACCGCCGATCAGTATTCGGGACGGCAATATTATTAAGCATGGATTTGATGCCGGTCTTGATGAAATAAGACAGATCAGTAAAGGGGGAAAAGACTGGATCAAATCGCTTCAGGTAGAAGAGATTCAGAGAACAGGAATAAAATCTCTAAAGGTAAGATACAATAAGGTTTTTGGATACTATATTGAAATCACAAAAACAAATTTGGATATGGTGCCTGATAATTACATCAGAAAACAGACTCTCTTGGGTTGTGAGAGATTTATAACTTCGGAACTAAAGGAGAAAGAAGCGCTTGTT
>DAOVHI010000040.1 GCA_030671985.1 bacterium | reverse complement strand
TTGGCAAAAGAAGCAGATTTTTTTAGTGTAGGAACTAATGACTTAATCCAGTATTCTTTTGCAGTGGACAGAGTTGACGAAAAGATTTCCTATCTCTATAGGCCCAATCATCCGGCAGTTTATCGTTTGATTAAAATGGTCATGGACGCTGCGAATGAAGCGGGTATTCCTGTTAGTATATGCGGGGAGATGGCAGGAACCCCGGCATCTGTATTAGCTTTGCTTGGATTGGGATTATTTCGTTTCAGCATGGCTTCTATAAGAATTCCTGAAATTAAAAAGCTTGTTCGCCATGTGAACACTGATGATACAAAAAAAATTGCTAAACATGTGCTTGAATTATCAACGGGTAAGGAAGCAGACAGATATCTGAGATCCAAGATTAAAAAAATTATTTCAAGAGCTGAAATTGAGTTATACGGCTAAGTAAATTATAAAAAGAAGAAACGTTTATGGATGTTTTGGATGACATGGAATCAATGAAAGAAATGGATATATCGGGTATGTTTGACTTGGTATTAAATCTTGATTCTCAATGCGAAAAGGCTGTTTCTGCTGCTCGATCTTGTATCCTTCGGGATGAATATTCGGAAGTAGAAAAAATTATAGTTATAGGCATGGGAGGTTCGGCAATTGGCGGGGATATATTATCAAAACTTCTTATAAATGAGATAAAAGTTCCGATATTTGTTAATCGTAATTACCATCTGCCCAATTTTGCAGATAAAAAAACGCTTGTATTTGCTACAAGTTATTCAGGTAATACTGAAGAAACACTCTCATCTTATAATGATGCAAAGGAGCGCGGTTGTAAAATAATTTGCGTGACAAGCGGTGGGAAGCTAGCTGAGAATGCGGAGTCTGACAATATTCCGTTAATAATAATACCAGGAGGCCAATCTCCGAGAAGTGCGTTGGGATACATGTTCTTTCCTGTGTTAATAGCTATGCAAAATCTAGGACTTACCACTAAGACGGAAGATATAAATGAAACTATAGCTATGTTAAAGAGATTTAAGACTATATGGGGAAATAAATCCGCTGATTCAAATTTGGCAAAAAAGCTTGCAAAGATATTATACAACAAGTTTCCTCTGATATATTCCATAGACGGCTGTCTTGGACCGGTAGCTCTAAGATGGAAAACGCAGTTAAATGAAAACAGCAAGATTCTGGCATACAATAATATTTTTCCTGAACTAGATCATAACGAGATAGTTGGCTGGGAAGGATTGGATAACTTAACAAAGGATATGTCGGTCATAATACTCAGAGATAAAGACGATTCTGAGAGAAATTCAAAGCGCATTGCCATAACAAGTTCAATTATAGAAGACAAGCCAAGTGAAATTACAGAAGTTTGGACACAGGGTAATTCCATACTTGCTAGAATGTTTTCACTTATTTATCTTGGGGATTTTGTGAGTTTTTATCTCGCAATGTTATACAAAGTTGACCCAACACCTGTTGACAGAATAGAAACACTAAAGAAAAAACTGCTTGAATAGCAAAGGGAGAGAGTACAATGGCGACAAAGAACAATAATAGGTATTTGTTTACATCAGAGTCTGTAACTGAAGGGCATCCCGATAAGATGGCGGATCAAATATCGGACAGCATTTTAGATGTTATTATGGAAAGTGATCCAAACGGAAGAGTTGCATGTGAGACACTTGTTACGACAGGCATTGTATATATTGCCGGAGAGATCACAACTTCATGCTATGTAGATATTCCAACAATTGCAAGAAAGACTATTAGAGAGATCGGCTATACTAATGCTTCGTACGGATTTGATTATGAAACATGCGGCGTTCTTACAGCTATACAGTCTCAATCTCCTGATATTGCTCTTGGTGTTGATCCGGGCGGCGCTGGAGATCAGGGCATGATGTTTGGTTATGCAACTGACGAGACAAAGGAACTCATGCCTTTGCCAATCATGCTTGCGCATAAGCTTTGCAAGAGACTGGCTAAGATAAGAAAAGAAAAAATTCTAGATTATCTGAGACCCGATGGGAAATCACAGGTGACGGCTGAATATATAGATGGAAAGCCATGCCGCATAGATGCGATAGTCGTATCAACACAGCATGACGGCGATATTGATATGAACATACTGAAGGATGATATAAAAGAACATGTGATAAAACCTGTTATTCCTTCTGAACTGATGGACAGCAAAACAAAAATTTTCATAAATCCAACAGGCCGATTTGAGATAGGCGGACCGCATGGAGATACCGGTCTTACAGGAAGAAAGATAATAGTTGATACATACGGCGGTGTAGGAAGTCATGGCGGAGGATGCTTTTCCGGCAAGGACTGCACAAAGGTTGACCGCTCTGCATCCTATTTTGCACGTTATCTTGCAAAGAATGTAGTAGCAGCCGGTCTGACATCTGAATGCGAGATTCAGCTGGCATACGCGATTGGAGTTCCTGAACCTGTTTCAATTATGTTAAACACATTCAGTAAAGGCAAGATATCAAAAGACAAAATTAAAAAGCTTCTTGTCGACAATTTTGATATGACCCCAAAGGGGATAATCAATCGCTTAAAACTTCGCAGACCAATTTATAAAAAGACTGCCTGTTACGGTCATTTTGGCAGAAAAGAAGATACTTTCACATGGGAAAAGACAGATAAAGCCGATTTTCTTAGAAAAAAAGCCGGACTGTAATAACGTAATCGTAATCAATGAGACAGAAGGAGAATTATTTTGAAGTATGATATAAAAGACATTAAGCTGGCTAAAGAAGGAAAACTGCGTATAGAATGGGCGGAAAGAAATATGCCTGTTCTCAGATCAATTCAGGCGCGCTTTAAAAAAGAGAAACCGCTGAAAGGGATTAAATTAGGTGCATGTCTGCATGTTACAACAGAAACAGCTAATTTGGCGATAGCTTTAAAAGCGGGCGGCGCGGAAGTAATGCTTTGCGCTTCAAATCCTTTAAGCACTCAGGATGATGTTGCAGCTTCTCTCGTAAAAGATTATGGGATATCTGTTTTCGCCATTTGCGCAGAGGACAACAAAACATATTATCGACACATAAACAATGTATTGGATGCAAAGCCGAATATTACTATGGATGACGGCGCAGATCTTGTTTCCACAATTCACGATAAGAAAAGAGATCTTATAAAGGATATTCTTGGCGGGACAGAGGAGACAACAACAGGTGTTATTCGACTGAGAAGTCTTGAAAAACAGAAGAAACTTGCGTTTCCGATCATAGCTGTTAATGACGCTGATACAAAACATTTCTTTGACAACAGATATGGTACCGGGCAAAGTACAATTGACGGAATTATCAGAGCAACGAATATGTTGTTTGCGGGCTCCACTGTTGTAGTATCGGGATATGGCTGGTGCGGACGTGGTTTTGCAAGCAGAGCCAAAGGTATGGGAGCAAATGTTATCATAACGGAAGTAGATCCTTTGTGTGCGTTAGAGGCAGTCATGGATGGATTTTCTGTTATGCCGATGGAGAAGGCTTCTTATATTGGCGATGCCTTTGTAACCTTAACGGGAGATATACATGTTTTGGCAGCCAAGCATTTTAAGAACATGAAGGACGGTGCTATCATTGCAAATTCAGGACATTTTGACGTAGAGATTGATGTGCCTGCTCTTGAAAAAATGAGTAGAAGCAAAAGAAGAGTAAGGGAATTTGTTGATGAATATACAATGCAAAATGGCAGAAAAATATGTCTTTTGGGGGAAGGTCGGCTGATCAATCTGGCATCTGCTGATGGACATCCTGCAATGGTAATGGATATGAGTTTTGCCAATCAATCCTTATCAGCTGAGTATATTGCGAAGAATTACAAAAAATTAAATAATAAAGTATACAATGTTCCTCAAGATATAGATAAAGCTATCTCTAAACTTAAGCTCAATTCCATGGGTGTTAAAATAGACACTTTAACCACGGAGCAAAAAAAATATCTCAGTTCATGGGAGATTGGGACATAACTCAATTAGTGTTATGATTAAGAAAATAATAAAAACTACAACACATGCAAAACAGGCAATGGATGACCGAAAATTCTGGCAGTCACAAACCTCGGAATATAGGTTGAATGCTGTTGAAAAGCTGAGAATTGAGGTGGGAAATTTTTTGTATGAATATCCAGCAAGACTTCAAAGAACTATTAGAGTCTCAACTTCAAGAACCAGGGATAAAGCGGACGTAGAAGAATTGTCGTAACAAAATATTTCACACTTCCCAGCACACACTTCTAAAATTACAATTCTCACATTTTTTCTTATCGTATTTTGCTAATTTCTCAAATTCAAGATTGTGTATTCTTTGCCACACGTCAATAATGAGCTTTTTCATATCTTCTGCCATTTTATCGGTTATTGTAAGCTCAAGTGTTTTGTATTCTCCTTCTTCTATATTGTATTTTTTGATTGTTTTTTTTGAGGGTTCCAAAAACTCAAGTTTGCATGATGTTACTTTATAAGGATCGGGTTGATTTTCCAGTATTAATTTATAGGCTATCAGCTGATGAAGATATGAGTCGCAGTTTTTGTTAAGAGGGTCATTGTTGTCCGTGATGCTTTTTATATGCACGTAAGCATTTCCTGTTTTGTAATCAATAACGCACACATTTCTATTGTTTCCGACTATATCTATTCTGTCAAATCTGCCTGCAAATGGAATATTCTCATTTATGAGTATCCCAAGACTTTTTTCTACGAACAAAACAGACGCGCGGCCTTCCGCCTTTTTTTGATACCAAGTTCTGAGCTCGCCAATCTTCCCAAGACAGCCCTGTTCTATTCTTTTCCCCGAAGATATATTTTTCAGACACGTCTTAAAAACATTCTCAAAAATATCAAATTCAGGGAGGCTTTGTCTCTTTTTGTATTCCTGATAGACTTTACTTAATGCCTTGTGAACACAAATCCCAAATACCTGGCCTTCCATAAGTTCGCTTGGAAGCATTAATAGATTGTTATAAAGAAAATATCGCTTACATCTTATATAATCATTAACATTTGTCGGATTTAGGGTTATGAATTTTACATAGTCCTTGAGAATTTCACCTGTCTGCAAAAATGGAGGACGTTCCTTCACTGTATCTATCGAAAATCGAAGAACCTGTTCTTCGGGGATGAGGCATGGTTGAGGCTCAATGTTCATATTTTTAAGAAACATGCTTGGAATGTCTTTTTGTATCGGAGCGGCAGTGAAAAACAAGTTTGCTTTAGCTCTTGTACACGCTACGTAGAATAGTCTTATTTCATCAAATACATGTAGTTTCTTTGTATCTTTCTTTTCAGGTGACCGAAGAATCGTTTGCGGAATAGGGATTAGATCTGTAATTAGTTTTTTAGGCCATTTTTTATCATGAATACAGAAAGGGATAAAGACAGTATGGAATTCAGTCCCCTTCGCGCTGTGAGCTGTCAGGACCCTGACCCCTTTCTGATGAGAACTTGCGAGTATGCCTTGAATTCCTATGCCGTAGGATTGCTGTAAATTAATATCTTCCATTAGATCCGTAATTGTCATTAATGGATTAGCTGTTGTCTGTTCCTTTACATACTCAATAAAAGAAGAGACTGCTCTTAAATCTCTTACTCTTAATATTTGGTCTTTTTCATATCGCGCTAATATAAACTCCAGCATTCCGGAATCCTTTATATACTGGAGTATTAGCTGATGAACCGGACGTGCTCTGGAATCCTTGATAAGTCTTTGAATTGTCCGTGAGAATCTATGCAGTTTTAGAGGGTTTTTAAGGGTAATAGGCAATGGAAGCTCTAATATTATTTCATTAAAAAGCGTAATGGTTCGTTTCTCTGTATTGCGGCGCTTTTTTAAACTTACATAACTCAGTAAATTAGTCATATCGCTTATGTCTATCTCGAAATAATCTGAAGAGAGCAGTTCAAATATATACTTGTCTGCACGTTCCGGATTATGTGAATTTATTGCAAGGTTCAGAGCTGAAAGCAGCTGTCTGACACGCGGATGAGTACTTATATCCTCTTTGCCGTCTGTTACATATGGAATTCCTGTTTGCAGGAACGCATCAATAATAGGCAGTATGTCTTTTCTTGCTCTAAGAAGTATTGCTATATCGCTGTATGGATCATCCACGGGTTTTTCTTTAACAAGTTTTTTAATCTTATCTACAATGAAAGACGTCTCTTCTCTGATGGAACTAAATCTTAGCGATTTTATTGTTTTACGTTCGAAGTTCTTGTGCGGGACCAAAGATTTTTGAGATATTCTCTCACTAAAAGGGATTTTTTCTATAAGCTTTTTTGATATATTGAGTATTTCGGGAGTTGAGCGATAGTTTTCTGTAAGAGTTAGCTGCGTAAGATTCTTAAAGCTGTCTTTTATTGTCCTGAAATTTTCAATAGATGCGCCCTGAAATCTGTATATTGACTGGTCATCATCGCCAACCACACATAAATTAGTTTTCTTTTGATCAATAAGACTTAAAAGAAGCTTAATTTGGGCTTTGTTCGTATCCTGAAATTCGTCCACCATGATATAGCTGAATTTCTCCCTGTATTTTTTGCCAAGATTTTTTTCATGATTCAAAACATAGGTTGCCATGATTATCATATCGTCAAAATCATATCTTCCCCTCTCATCAAGAACCTGTTTTTCTTTTGCATTCTTGATCTCTTCATACATTTTATAAACCTTGCCAAACAGGTGAAGTCTTGGAATATGTTTTTCCTGAATAGTCTCTCCGTCAGCTGAGATATTTATTAGTAATTTGGAAAAATCGTCAGGCATGATACTCTCTCTCTTTAGGATATTTATGTTTTTAACAATCTCCTTTTCATAATGATAAGGAGCTCTAAATGGTCTGATTTCAGGGATATTATCAAGTGTATCCAGAATGTGTCTTATGAGTTTGATTCTCTCTGTATCCTGCAGCTCTATTTTTTCTCCAAAGGTCTCGGATACTTCCTCTGATTCAGCGATGATTGAATTTGCGAGGCTGTGATATGTCCCAACTTCTACAAAATAGCCGTCTGTACCAATGATCTCAACAAGCCTCTCCCTGATGGTTCCTGCGGCAGCATTAGTAAAACTCAAGATAAGGATATTTGATGGCGAAACGTTGTGGTTTTTTAGTATATTTGCTGTTCTTACAGAAAGCACCTGTGTCTTTCCTGTACCCGGTCCGGCAAGCACGACAACATGTTCTCTAATATTATCAACAACCGCTTTTTGGTTCTTGTTTAGCTGATTATAATAATTGCTGTACATAGTTTAATATATTAGCACAAAACGGGGACAACAATAAAGAAAGTGTGCTACAATAAACATCAATAACAAAGTGGGTGTGAAATATGACAAGAAAAATAAGTGTTAAAAATACAGAGATAAACATAATTTCGTTGAATGATGAAGACTATATTTCTCTTACTGATATGTTGAAAGCAAAAGATGGAGATTTTTTTATTTCAGACTGGCTTCGAAATAGAAACACTGTTGAGTTTCTTGGAATATGGGAGCGACTATATAATCCCAATTTTAATTATGGCGAATATGCCATAATTAGAAATCAGTCAGGCTTAAACAATTATAAAATCAGCGTGAAAGAATGGACGGCCAAAACGAATGCAATAGGACTTATAGCAAAAGTCGGCAGATATGGAGGGACATATGCCCACAAGGATATCGCCTTTGAATTTGGAATGTGGATTAGCGCTGAGTTTAAAATATATCTCATCAAGGAATTTCAAAGACTAAAAGAAGCGGAACAAAAACAACTTGGCTGGGACATTAAACGCAATTTGGCAAGAATTAATTATCGGATTCATACAGACGCCATTAAAGAAAATCTCATTCCCCATGAGTTGACCAAAAATCAAATTAATCTCCTTTATGCTTCGGAAGCTGATGTTTTAAATATTGCTCTTTTCGGCATGACTGCCAGAGATTGGCGAGAAAAAAACACCGACAAGAAAGGCAACATTCGCGATTATGCAAATGTCACTCAACTGGTATGTCTATCGAATCTTGAAAACTTAAATGCACTTTTTATCAATGAAGAACTTCCGCAGAATAAACGTTTGATAAAGCTAAACAAAATCGCAATTCATCAAATGAAATTACTTACTCAAGAAACGACATCAATGCGTTTGAAGGGCGGTAATGGAAAGTAATCGAGAAATGAAGAAGTTATTTTTCTTTCAGGTCATTCCCCGATTTTCATATTGTAGGGGCGGGGCTTGCCTCCGCCCTTTTTCCTTTTTATTGAGGTTTTAAGCAATTTGAGGTAAGGTAATATTAGAGTAGAAGTGACTGTTCAATAATTAATGTTGGTCTTGAGAAAAAATGACTACAGAAAAACTGATAATAAAGAAAAAAATTAAAATTCCCATGTTCGGCACTTGGAATTTGGACAAAAATGACTACGCGTCTCCACTTATTTTCCCTCTCGCAGGAGCAAATGCATTCATTTACCTGTCTCCAATTGGAGACAGCAAAGATGAACGTGGCATAATATGGGAGGCAATCCTCGAAATACATATTTCTCCCGTTTCTGCTAACATCGAAAAAGGTTTAACAACTTCAGGCAAACTCTCCACTGAGTTAGCCAACAAAATATACAATTACTATCTAGAAGTTATCCAAAAAACTGAGTCCTTACTTCTTTATACTGCAAATATTAAAAATTTATTTCTTGAGTCACCTATGACTCTTGAGCAGTTTTATAATAGTGACAGTTTCAATGGCAAAAAAATCACGTGGTCTTTGGACGGTTCAGAGCCTATAAAATTTAGACCTAAAATTCAAAAAGGCAGAAGAAAACTAAACCCGCTTTTTAAGAGAGCCCAGCTAATAGATAAAGAAAAATGGAAGAAACTTCAGGAAGCAATTTACGAAGAACAATTTCCTCAGGATGAAATAATTGAGGTTTTAAGAATACGAACGAAAATTAACAACAGACACAAGAAGACAGCAGTTATTGAAGCATCTATTTTAATTGAAACAATATTGAGACAGTACCTAAAGACTGCTTTAAAAGCATTCGGTTTCAGTAACTCCAAGATAAAAGCTTTACGAGATGAACTAACATTCAATTCAATGTTGAACCTTGTTACTCCTCTGACTTTATCAAAAGCAGAATCTAAATCTCTACAGCCTCACATAAATGCTACAAATTCATTAAGAAAAATACGAAATGATTTAGTTCATGGAAATATTGCCGAGGACAAAGTTGAATTGAGCCAAATCCTTAATGGTATTGAAGGTTCATTAAAAGTTATTGCTTTACTAAAACAAAAAATTAACAACAGGTAAAAGTGGCAAATCTTAAGATAAAACGACACAGCAACCTTTCCTCAAAAAACCACACACAAATCATTAACCATCTGGATTCTGCGGTCAAGCCGCAGAATGACAAGCGAGATTGCCAAATCCCCCCGAAAGCTTTCGGAACTCCTCGTAATGACAGACTTGAGTAAATCTTCAGGATATCTTGTTACTATGCTCACATTATTTATCATACCAACAAAATCCAACAAATCGTCAGCCAATTTAATCTTTTCAAAAAGGGACGGTTTCGTCAAATGCGAAAGCTGAGAGAGATGTTTTCGTAAAGAAAGTGTGCTACAATAAAACACAATATGAAAAGAATCTTTCTTGACGTTGATACGATCAGGCAGGGTGAACTCATAAATTTAGCGCAGAATAGGTTTCACTATCTAATAGATGTGTTAAGGCTTAAAACGGGAGACTCCATTCTTATAGTTGATAAAATCAACAACGTATGGGAAGCATTAATTGAGGATGTTGGGGACAAATGTCTGAAGCTAAGAATTATTGTTCTGTTAAAAGAAGAGAACAAGGAATTACCGGCTAAAATTTGTCTATATCAGAGTGTATTGAAGAACAAAAACACTGATCTTGTTATTCAAAAAGCGACGGAACTTGGAGTCTTTGAAATTCATCCGATTATTACAAGGAGAAGTGTTGCTATACCTAAAGAAGATCGCTCAAAGAAACAGGTTGAGAGGTGGCAGAAGATAGCCGAAGGAGCATCAGAACAATCCGGAAGAATAGTTGTTCCAAAGGTTTTTGATTTGATGTCGATAGGCGACAGTTTAAGGGCTTTACCTGAGGGCTGTTTTTGTATAGTGCCATGGGAAGAGGAAAATAAAATCAATATTAAATCTATATTTCGCAAAAAGAGCACTAATGATCCAATTGCAGTTTTTATAGGTCCGGAAGGCGGGTTTGATTACGAGGAAGTGAAAGCAATAAGGGATTTGGGAGGGATATCTGTTTCTCTTGGAGCCCGCATACTGCGAAGCGAAACTGCGGCAATATACTTAATGAGTGTGCTGAATTATGAATTGGTAAAAGGCATAGGTTGTGATTGATAGAAGATTGCTGGAAAATTTCGATTTCATTTTATTTTTCACAACGATTATATTATGTCTGCTTGGTATAATATTTATCGAGAGTGCCACAAGCACACTTGAGATTAACTATGCAAAAAAACAGCTTTTATACTTTTTGCTGGGATTCGTTGGGCTAGTTATCGCAGCAACGTTTAATTATTCTAAAATAACCAGACATACAATA
>DAOVHI010000117.1 GCA_030671985.1 bacterium | reverse complement strand
GATTTTGAGAAATTACCTGTTGATGTAAAGCAGTATGAACCTAAAATCGCGCTTGATGGCGGGGTTAATGGTATTGATTTTTATCCAAAACTAATTAAAGGCGCAGAGAGATTGTTAAAACCAAATGGGTTTCTCGCTATGGAAATAGGATATGGGCAGGTTGAAGGAATTAAGAAACTTGTTTCCTTGTGCGGGTCGTTCTTTAAGCCAGAAATTGTACCGGATTATGGGGGGATTGAAAGAGTAATTATCTGCACACATTCTTGACATTGCATTCTTCTTTATGTAGAATCTATGTGGTTAATTTTGGAGGCAAGAGAAGTGGAAGAAGGCAAAAGAAAGTTTCTGGGAGAGATACTTCAGGATATAGGTTTAATTACAAAAGATAAGCTGGAAACTGCCTTGACAGAACAGCGGCGCACGGGAGAAAGACTAGGAAGTATACTGATAAAGCTTGGATACCTAAATAGTGAGAGTCTTTATAAGGCGTTAGCTTTACAGTTCGGGCTGGAGGTAATAAGTGTTTCGGAATATGATGTCACGCAGGAAGTGACAGATAAAGTTCCTTCAGCAGTCGCAAGAAAGCACAAGATCATACCCTTGAAGTTTGAAAATAACACTTTAACAATTGCTATGGCCAGTCCGCTAAATCTCCTTGCTCTGGATAATCTAAAAATAATACTAAATTGTGAAATTGAGGGGCTGTTAGCTACAGAAGAAGATATCGAAAGTTCCATTGAGAAGTATTATGGTGTCAGGGAAGAAACAATTGATGACATGCTTCAGGAACTGAGTGAGCAGGACGTAAGTTTTGTTGGTGGCGAAACAGCAGAAGAAGAAGGGGAAGGACTCTCTGATGAAGCTCCGGTCATAAAATTAGTTGGTTTATTAATACTAGAGGCCCTTCGTTCCAGAGCAAGCGATATTCATATTGAGCCTTTAGAGGAGAGATTTAGAGTGAGATATCGTGTAGATGGAGTGCTGCAGGAGGTGCCTGCTCCTCCCAAAAGAATGGAGAAAGCGGTGATATCTCGTATCAAGATTATGTCTGGTATGAATATTGCGGAAAAGAGACTTCCTCAGGATGGTAAAATAAGATTATCTTTGTTGGGGAAAGATATCGATTTGCGTGTATCTGCCCTACCTGCGATGCATGGGGAAAGTATTGTATTGAGAATTCTTGATAAGAGCAGTTTATTGTTGGGAATGGGTGAACTGGGTTTTCTAAAAGATGATGTGAAAAAGTTTGAATCACTGATTGCGTCACCTAACGGTATTATTCTTGTCACAGGTCCAACGGGCAGCGGTAAAACAACGACTCTTTATGCGGCTCTCAATAAGATAAATCAGCCGGACAGAAAATTGATAACAGTTGAGGAGCCTGTTGAATATCAACTGGCAGGCATTAATCAGGTTAATGTAAAAAGCGAAATTGGATTAACGTTTGCCAGAGTTTTAAGGTCTATGCTGAGACAGTCTCCGGATATCATAATGGTTGGAGAGATTCGAGACGGTGAAACAGCGGAGATTGCTATAAGATCTGCTCTAACAGGACATCTGGTGTTCTCTACGCTTCACACCAACGATGCTCCAAGCGCAGTAACACGTCTTATTGATATGGGGATAAAGCCTTTCTTGGTGGCTTCATCAATTCAGGCAGTGCTTGCGCAGAGATTGGTTAGAGCGATCTGTCCGGAATGTAAAAGTCCGTACACTCCAAGAAAAGATGAAATTTTGCAATTAGAAAAATCATTCAAGAAAAAGAATATAGGTAAAATACAGTTCTATAAAGGCAAAGGTTGCTCAAAGTGCTCTCAAACAGGTTACAAGGGGAGAATAGGTATTTTTGAATTACTTGTGCTCAGTAGCGAGATTCGCACGTTAATTATTCAGAGAACTTCAAGTGCGAAAATTAGGGAAGCGGCATGTAAGCTTGGCATGAAGACTCTGAGGCAAGATGGATGGGAAAAAGCCGTAATGGGAGTAACGACACTTTCTGAGATAGAACGAGTGACACAAAAAGATATGGGATTGTAAGGAGCGACATAAAATGGAAATGAATGAACTGTTGAAGATCGTTGTAGACAGGAATGCCTCTGATATACATTTGGTAGTAGGGAAACCTCCTGTTTTACGCATAGATGGAAGACTGGATGTTCTTGACTTTAAAGATCTGACTAATGAAAACACGGAACAGTTAATGAAGAGTATTACTTCAGAGCACCATCAGCAAAAATTACAAGAGAATGGAGGAACAGATTTTGGTTTTTCTTTTGGAGAGATAGCAAGATTTCGTGTGGCTATTTATAAAGAAAGAGGAAATACTTCTATTGCAATGAGGCTTATACCTATGAAACTTCTGACATTTGATGAGTTAGGATTGGCGGGACAAATTAAACAACTTATGTATAAACAGCGAGGATTAGTTTTGGTAACAGGTCCAACAGGTTGTGGTAAAACGACAACACTTGCCACGATGATTGACTACATAGCGAGAAATAGAGATGCACATATAATAACAATTGAAGATCCTATAGAGTATTATCACACTCATCATAATGGTGTTATGTCTCAGAGAGAATTAGGAGTAGATGTTCCTTCCTTTTCGGAAGCACTTGTCAGGGCACTAAGACAGGATCCTGATATTATAATGGTGGGAGAAATGAGAGATCTAGCCACAATGGAGTCAGCTATTTCAGCTGCAGAGACCGGACATTTGGTATTTGCAACCTTACATACAACAGGTGCTGCAGCCACAATTGACAGAATAGTCGATGCTTTCCCTACTGCACAGCAGGAACAAATAAGAACGCAATTGTCCGAGTCTCTTGTGGCAGTAATTTCTCAGCAATTAATCCCGAGAACCACGGGAGGAAGAGTAGCCTCCTATGAGATAATGGTGGCAACTTCAGCTATAAGGAATTTAATAAGAGAAAAGAAATCATATCGAATACTTTCATCTATTCAAACGGGTAAAAAGCTTGGCATGAAGACTATGGATGATTCTTTAACAGTGCTTTACAACAGTAAAATAATAAGCTACGAAGAATATATTACACGTTGTTACAGCGTAGTGGATGCTGAACAGAATGTAGAAGAGGGAAAAAATGCCTAGCAAAAAGAAGCCTATTGGGCAGTTATTGCTTGAGAAAGGACTAATAACATCTGGGCAGTTAGAGAATGCTCTAGACAAGCAGCAAAAGTCTAATGGTCTGCTTGGCAGAATTTTAGTAGATCTTGGTTTTGTAACAGAGGCAGAGATATTGTCCGCATTAGGGGCGCAAACCGGGATGCCTGCCGCAAACTTACCCGACATATATATTCCGGCAGAAGTTTTCGAAAAGGTCTCCTCTCCGATTGCAAAGGTATATAAAATTATCCCCGTAAAAATTGAAGATGATATTTTATCTATAGCTATGGCAGATCCCTTGAATATCAATGTGTTAGACGATTTGCGGTTCATGTTAGAGTGTGAAGTAAAGGGCATGGTAAGCAATGAGAAAGATATAGAAGAAGCTATTATTAAATATTATGGAGAAAAAACAGAGACTGTCCAGAACGTCTTGGAAGAGATTGAATCAGGAGCGATAGAAATCAAGGGAAGACTTGAGGACGAGGATGGAGATGTTCATGATGTAGCAACTCTTCAGGAGCTCGCGCATCAGGTTCCTGTGGTCAAGCTGCTTAATCTGGTGCTTATTCAGGCAATAAGAGATAGGGCTAGCGATTTGCATTTTGAGCCGTTTGAGGATCAATTTAAAATTAGATATCGTGTGGATGGGATGCTTTATGAAATGATCCCACCACCTAGACATCTGGCTTTAGCGGTAACTTCCAGAATTAAGGTTATGGCAGGAATGGATATTGCGGAGAGAAGACTGCCGCAAGACGGAAGGATACAGCTTAATATGGGTGGAAGAAAAGTAGACCTTCGTATATCAACTTTGCCAACGGTTTATGGGGAAAGTGTTGTAATACGAATATTGGATAGAGGAACTGTTATGCTTTCTCTGGAGCAGTCCGGATTTTCGGAAAGAAATTTAGTGACAATAAGAGATTTAATTAGAAAACCTAACGGAATTATTCTTGTTACAGGACCGACAGGATGCGGTAAGACTACAACTCTTTATTCTGCCCTGACGGAAATTAATTCTCTGGAGGACAAGATAATCACTACAGAGGACCCTGTTGAATATAATTTGAATGGGGTTATACAAGTGCAAATAAGGCCTCATATAGGTTTAACTTTTTCCGCGTGTCTTCGAAGCATATTAAGGCAGGATCCTGATAAGATATTGGTAGGAGAGATCCGCGATCTGGAAACAGCGGAAATGTCTATTCAGGCCTCACTTACAGGACAT
>DAOVHI010000071.1 GCA_030671985.1 bacterium | reverse complement strand
CCCTTATTTTTCTCAACTATTTCATGAGATATACGGCTGATTGATCTCTCCACCCCTTCCTTGTCCATAACCTGCCCTTTTTCTTTCAGATTCATATTTATTCCTCCAATCATAAACAAAAAACCTCCCTAAAAAACTTAGGAAGGTCATCTTCTTTCATCATATTTCTTTTCCTTACTAGCTTCTCAGAACTAGTTTAAAGGTTTATAATTTAACAGCAGGCTAACATAGCGAATCGTTTATGTCAAATTTTCTTCGCCTATGGAAGGGAAGGTGTAGTTTTCTTAATATGTCTTAAAAGCGCAATATCTTCTTCTGTTAATTCTTTTTTTCGTCTGTTCATGGACGTTTTTACAGTTGAAATCATTGTTTCAGCGTCATATCCATGCACAATCTTTCCTTTATAGTACCAGGCAAAAGAAGGAATATACTTCGGCAGTAATCCACCGCTTGCAACAAGCATACATAAAACACCAATAGATGTTCCTGTGTTTAACAATGTGCCTATACTTGTTTTGGTATAATCTCCGATAAAACATCCAACCTTAGTGAAGCTCGTATCAAAGAGCTGTCCTTTTATATAAACCTGCACTGAGCCGTAGTCATTTTTCAGGTCACTGTTTGTTGTTAACGCTCCAAGATTAACCCATTCTCCAATATACGCATGACCAAGAAATCCATCATGATATTTATTGCTGTATCCATGAATTATGCTCTCTTCAATCTCTCCGCCAACTCTGCAAACAGGGCCTATTGAAGAACCTTCTCTTAGCTTTGTTCCAAAAAGGATTGAGCCATTTCCTATTGAACACGGTCCTTCAATTCTTGTAAAAGGTGTTACTGTAACATCTTCATCTATTATTACAGGACCTCCTGCGGTTTCTATTATAGTATGCGGCTGAATCTCTGACCCTTTACCAATATGGATTTTACTTCTATCTCCATATATAATTGCTCCCTTTGCCATGTTGCCGAATATACCCTTTTGAGGAAGTTTATTAAAATCATCTTCAATTGCTTTGCGATTGTTGTGAACCAGTTCCCATAGATAGTTAAGCAAAGTAACAGACACTTCTTTTTTTGACAGAACTTGTTTTATTTTTTCCAAAACAGCTTCAAATGAATCTGCTCTGCATTTCTCTAAAGTCTGTTTCTTCACTCTTGCGTAAACAAGTGTGTTACCCATAACACCTATTTCTTCCTCTCCCTCGGCTTGAATATTTGCATCTATGAAAAGAGTGCGGCCATTGATTATTAATACATCATCGTTTAGCGCAGATAAGTCATTTACGGACTCCCCTGCAACTCTTTTTTCGAATGTCGGCGCGATCCAATCTCTGAGAAAAAAACAAGTTTCCATATCAGGGAAAGCCCTTAGTATCTTTTCGTACAAAAGAGTGTGCCCGCACCTTAAGTCAAAGATAGGCCTCGTCAATGTTATTGGATAAAAATTCTCAAATGTGTTGTCTTCAAAAATGCAGAGTTTCATATTGCGCATCTCCTTATAATCTCTTTAAAAAACATTTTTTTCTTACGCCTTTTTTATTTTTATCCATATTGGGCTTGTCCATGCAATCTCTCCGTCGCCTTGCAAAACTTTCAGATAATACCAGCATTCCTGCCTTACCACCGACTTGTCTTCCCATTCGAATTTCATATCCGAAGCTTTGCCCGATCCAACATGAACTACTTTCCCGTCCCTTACTATTTCTACCTTTCCAATTTTCTCGCAGGCATGAATCTCGGCCTGAATGATTGCTTTGGAGATTGTTCCTTCCGAGCCCATGGGAATGTCTGAAACCGAAAAATCTATTAGTATTCTTGCTCCGGTGGTAGCATAAGTCTTCCTGTTTCTTAAGGCATTTATCAATGACTTTCTATCAAGTTTATCCATTAAGGCGCCACTGATGCCGCATTTGTAAAAACCTTGCCCATTAACTGCATGGTTTATTCTCCCCTGCCCTTCCTTATCCTCGGCAGAGAAACAGGATCTGCCCTCATGACAATCACCGCCCCCGGTGAAACCCAACTTTGCCCCCTCACTAAGGAGTTTATTAGCTATCTCATCATAACTGCCCGTCATTCCATATATCTCAAGAAATCTCATTACCTCTGGATTGTGCTGTTCCCAAAACTTCCCCGTATGTTTTGTGTGGGATCCGCCAACAATATCATCTCGCCCCTCAAACTCTTTCCAAACCACACCAATGTTACTTGTCTGGCCATACATTCCCCTGAAAAGTTTAAGTCTTTTATCCGATGTATATATATTTCTATGCCCCTGCTTTCCTGCCCATTCATAACCGACAAGCGTGCAAAATTTACCCGGCTCATTGAATGAATTGACGACATCTTGCATCCACTCTGACTGATTATCAGTGAAATACTCGGCATGGTCGGCGGCAGCGGCAAAATCGACTGCAGCTACATTTCCAGCATACTCGAATATCCCCTCAAATCCACCTATGCCATCACTCATCTCGGAGTGCCCGTGGATTTCACCCCAGTAAATATTGGGCTTTTCACTACCGTCTTCAACTATTTCTAAAGGATTACTTACAGCTATAAGCTTTTTAGTATCTTCATCTATCGCCTTAATGCGGTAAAGCCCTGCTTTCAAGTCCGGAAGCGGAATTACAAACTTGTGCCTTGCGGTAAAATATCCAGTCGCATCACCTATTTCTTTTTCTGCGATCCCCTCAATCTTCAGCTTAAATTTTACGCACAGGTTGTTACGAACCAGATTGCGATACTTATCCGTAATTATGCCGATCAGTTTTATCTCTTCTCCTTTCCTTCTCCTGCCAGGAAGAAATAGATGCAGTCTTTCGGGTTCACCAGCAACAAATCTTATGGTATGTCCATTCTCTTCCAATGGGGAAATAAAAATAGCCCTTTTGTCCACAGCAACTGCCGTGGCAAGAAGAGGGAGTTTTGAGTACCAGTATCGTCGTTCCATCTGGTTAAAGATTGATTCAAAAAGATATGTAAATTCCGTCTGGTAGTTAACAATCATTTTGCCACTGGGAGACATTCCTTCCGGAAGCCGATATATTACATCGACATGAATAGGGGATTCATTGGAAATACCGGCTGAAAGAAACTCAAAGGGCGAATCGCAGCCGATGACTTCGATCCGTACGTCTTCTGCCTTGAGATTCGAGCTTGTAAATGCTCTGGGGATACAAAATCGGATGTAACTGTCTTTGGGCAGACCCCTTTCAGACGCTTCGTAAATAAGTTTAAAAACAGCAGGTTTGCCAACTTCGAGAGTAGATGGATTGATGAATGTTCTGCCGGCATCCCGCCGGCTTATTCCCCATAACTGCTCTTCAATCTCTTCTATGCTTCCAGAAAATTCCTTCTCTATCTGTGTTGTAACAACAAAGTAGGAATCTTTTGCTTCATCATGGCTGATACCGAAGAATTTAATCTGTCCGAAACCGGAATCACCGCCTAGATGGACTTCAGTTATCCCTAAATCCACCCATCGGTATTTTCCTCCGGTTGCTTTTAAGGGCTTAAATCTTTTTTCATCGATAGTCACCTGAGGAGAATCTGCTTGTGTCAACATCCAGAGCCTTGTTTTTCTGCCTTCCAAGGGCGGGACAAAAAAAACCATGTCGAGGAAATCCTTTCCCGGATAAATGACCGCGTTCTTAAGAGAAAAGATTCTATCGTACCTTGCTTTTAGTTTCATCAGTTCCCTCTATTTTCATCATTGCCGATGACATGGCTGTTATTTATTATTCGTTTGCTATTTTTATGCTATCTCTTGCAATCATAAGTTCTTCATTAGTAGGTATAACAAGAAGTTTAATTTTGGAAGAATCTTTACTAATAACAGTTTCTTGTTCAAAACAGTTGTTATTTTTGGACTCATCAAGTTCAATTCCAAGATATTCAAGACCTTGACATATGTTTTTTCTGACTGATTTTGCCTTATCTCCAATGCCTCCTGTAAGAACGACAGCATCTACTTTGTTAAGAACAGCTGTGTATGCGCCAATATATTTTTTTATCCTGTATGCAAACATGTCGAGCGCAAGACGAGCTTTTTTATTGCCTTTATCCGCGCTTTCAAGCAGTGTTCGTACATCATTGCTGAGTTCCGACACTCCCAGAAGTCCGCTCTTTTTATTTAGCAGTTTATCCATCTCTTTAAGCCCTATATTTTCTTTTTCTGCAATGGAAAAGAGTATGGCTGTGTCTATATCTCCACAGCGCGTGCCCATAATAAGCCCTTCAAGAGGAGTAAAACCCATACTTGTATCAATTGATTTGCCATTTTTTATTGCTGCCATGCTACATCCATTTCCAAGGTGACAGGTTATCAGATTTACTTCGTTAATGGGTTTATTGAGCAATTCTGAAGCTCTGATGGTTACATATCTGTGAGAGGTGCCGTGAAATCCATATCTTCTGATGCCGTATTTTTTGTACCAATGATAAGGAAGTGCGTACATATAAGCAACCTGAGGCATTGTGTGATGAAACGAAGTATCAAACACAGCTACATGTTTGCTATTTGGGAAATAATTCATTGCTTCTCTTATACCTACAAGATTAGGAGGATTATGAAGAGGAGCTAATGAAGAATATCTTTCTATTATTTTAATAACTTTCTCATCTACCAGAGTAGATTTATAAAATTTCTCTCCTCCATGAACAACCCTGTGTCCAATCACTTTAATCTCATTAATATTTGCCAAAACATCAGTTTTGTGATTGAGCAAGTGTTTTGTGAATAGAGCAAACGCTTCTTTATGGTCTTTGACTTTTTGACTAATCTTAATATTGTTTTTTTTTGATTTTTGGGTAAAAACAGATTCTTCCTCTCCGATTTTCTCAACAAGTCCTCTTGCAAGTTCCTTTTCATTACTCATATCAAAAAGACTGTATTTTATTGAGGAACTTCCGCAGTTAATAACCAGCGCTTTCACCCGATTCTCCTTTTTTGCTCTTCTTGTCTACTCCATCGCAAGCGTTGAACAGGTTTTCCAGATGACGTATCTTAAAATATCCCAACAGGATTATCAATTAAAAAATTTGGTAAATCATTTACCACATGTTATAATCGACGGCAATATACATTAAGGATTCGTTATGAAATTAGCTGGATACGAAGTCATTGAGAAGATTGCTTCAGGAGGCATGAGCGACGTGTTTCAAGCAAAGCGGATCCATGACAATAAACTGGTTGCAGTGAAACTAATGCACGAAGACATGGTAAAAAATAAAAAAGCAGTAAAAAGATTTCATGCAGAAGCTGAGCTTGTAATGAGTTTAAATCATCCTAACATTGTGAGGGTCTTTTCCCTTGAAAGGAATAAAGAAAATCCTTTTATAGCAATGGAGTATATAGATGGATGCACACTAAGAGAACTTCTTAACAAAAAAAACCTACTTGATAACCGGACTATTACAACCATTAGCATGGATATAGCAAAGGGACTGGAATATATTCACTCAAGGGGAATTGTTCATAAAGATATAAAGCCTAAGAATATCTTTACAGATACTATAGCTAAAATATGTGATTTTGGAATCGCTTCCTATGGACCGACTGAATATGCACATAGACAGGGAGCTCCAAGTTATATGTCTCCGGAACAGATCAAAGGAAGAGACATTGACCACAGGACTGATATATACAGCCTTGGAACTACAATGTACGAAATGGCAACAGGGCAGGTACCATTTAGGGGAGCCAGAGAGTCGGATATACTGACAAAGCACCTAAATTTTAAGCCCAGACCAATAAAACAAATTAATAGCAAGATACATCCATGCATTGAAAACACTATTATGAAAATGCTTGAAAAGTTGCCTGGAAATAGACATCAGACAGCAACCATGCTACGGCTTAATTTATCTGAAATAGATGCAAAACTGTCTCGATAAACGAGTATGAATTCTAGGATTTCCTGAGACTGGATGGCAGGATGCTTAAAGACTCTCTGTATTTGGCAACTGTTCTGCGAGCAATATCTATACCTAAAGTGTCAAGCTTGTCTGCGATTTTCTGATCACTGATTGGTTTTCCGTGATCTTCATTCTCAATAAGACGACGTATCTTGGCTTTTATATATGTTGATGACGCAAAATTATTACTCATTGAAACTGCGCCGCTAAAGAAATATTTGAGAGATAAAAGTCCATGAGGAGTTTGAACATACTTATTTGAAATTGTTCTGCTTATAGTAGATTGGTGCATTTCTAATGCGTTTGCTACTTCCTTTAACGTCAACGGCTTTAAATGAGATAATCCATTTTCCAAGAATTGCTTTTGGTATTTGATGATATATTTTGTCACTTTAGATATTGTCGTCTGCCTTTGTTTAATTCCTTTCAGAAGCCACATTGCTGACTTGAATTTATCAAGCAGGAACTTCTTGGCTTTTTCTTCTCCACAGGATTTCATTAGTTTTTCATATAACGGATTTATCCTAATGGTCGGCAATTCTTCATTATTGATTATAATTGTGTATTCGTCCTCCCCGGCCATCTTTCTGATAGTAACATCGGGCGTAATATATTTTGTCGGAACAGGGTTATACTGTCTTCCTGGTTTTGGCTCAAGAGAGCATATTAATCCGGCTTCTTTAAAGACTTTATGTTCAGAGACATTAAGATCATTAGCAATAGATCTGAAGTTTTTTTTACCTATATCGTTTAGATGAGACTTGATCATTTGTTGATTATAGGTATTCTCCTTGCCCATGGATTTTGTCTGGATGAGCAAACATTCATTGATTGTCCTTGCCCCGACTCCGGTAGGATCAAATTGCTGTATTATATCCAAAATTTTCCCTACACTTTTTGACGGTACATTTACAATAGATGCCAGTTCATTCACGGAGCTTTGCAGATATCCATCCTCATTTATTTCATTAATAATTGCCTCTCCAATTACATAATCATCGTTTGATAATTTAACAAGATGCAATTGCTTAAACAGATGTTCTCTCAAGCTTGAACTATAGGTTATTAAAGTTTCAGCATAGTCCATTTTTTCCTGCTTTCTTCTCGTATCCTCATTCTCATGTGCCTGGCTGTAAAATTCCTGCCAATCTTTATCAAGTTTGGCGAATTGTTTCAGTTCCTCTCTCATGTCCGCGTCAAGACTTTTTTCGACACCGTCCTCTACATCAACCGTCTCGGTCTCTTTCACTGGCTCAAGCATGGGATTTTCCACCAAT
>DAOVHI010000133.1 GCA_030671985.1 bacterium | reverse complement strand
GCTGATTGTCTTTCCTTCATCAAGCCAGCGTCTAAATGCGGTAAAGGTATTTTTACTTATGTGCTTTTTTATTACAGAAATACTAAACGTGTTCTCACCAAAATAGCTTGATGCCTTTTTAGGCAACTTATTCATGCTCAATTTAACACCACCGATCTTCTCCAACACATTCTGTCTTATACTCATTTTACCCCCTCATTATACAGCTTTCCCTGAAACGTGTTCATTTGTAGAAGTTTCTCATCTATTTTACCCAGCACCTTGCTTTTGTCAAGAATCCACATTGGCGCTGCGAGAAATTTTCCGGGACAATCTGCGGTTATTCTATGAATGACTGTCCCCTGCCAAATACGTTCCAGAAATTCTACAGTTAAATCAACATACGCATCCAATTCCAATGGTCTATACCGCCCTTCCTTATAAATTCCTTCCAGCTTTGTTCCTTTTATTATATGAATAGGATGAATCTTTATCCCATCCAATTTAAGTTTGCCCAGAACTGCCGCGGTTTTCAAAATATCATTTTTAGTCTCATTAGGAAGTCCTATAATCACATGTACGCATATCTTTATGTTTTTTCTTTTTCTTGTTAGATTCACAGCTTCCAAAAAATCCTCATAAAAATGTCCTCTGTTTATAAACTCCAAAGTCTTATTGTGAATGCTCTGAAGCCCATATTCGATCCATACTTCATAATCAGATGTATAACTTTCAATCAGATCAAGAATCTCATCATTTATACAATCAGGACGAGTGCCAATGGATATGCCTACAACATCTTTAAATTTTCTGATGATGTTATACTTCTTCTTTAAAACATTCAAAGAAGCGTATGTACTTGTGTATGCCTGAAAATAGACTATAAATTTCTGCGCTTTAAACCTTCGTTTACCAAACTCTATGCCTTTAGCAATCTGTTCTTCTATTGGCAGCGCAGCAATACGGCTGTTAAAACTAAATCCCTTATTATCACAATAGATACATCCGTCTTTACTCTTTGAGCCGTCTCTATTAGGGCAGGAAAACCCGGCATCTATGCTTACCTTATAAACCCTCTCTCCAAAACGATTCCTGAGATATTTAGAAAATTCATAATATCTTCTTATCTCATTACTCATCACTTTTTGCTTTTCTTCAGTAATACCATTAGAATCATGATTGCTGCAGGGGTTACACCGGAAATGCGATTTGCCTGACCCAGTGATACGGGTTGGAATTTTTTTAATTTTTCACTAATCTCTTTTGATAATCCGGAAACATCTGCGTAGTTGAAATCTTTTGGGATTTTTATCTTCTCGAGATCCTTGAATTTTTCTATATCACGCATCTGACGCTTAATAAACCCGGCGTATTTGACCTCTATCTCCATCTGACTTAGCACATCGGGAGGCAGATCAATCCCGAAAGCACTAATACTAACTTCAGGACGCCTGAGGAATTCCTCCAGAGAAACAGTTCTTTTAAGTGAAGATATAGTGGATGGTTTTATTTTCTCTTTTCTCAAATACTTTAATCCCTGCTCAATTTTTCTCCGCTTCTCAGTAGTCTTATCAAAATCCTCCTTTGAAACAAGACCCGCTTCATATCCGATTTTTCTTAACCGCAAATCTGCATTATCTTCACGAATAACAAGGCGGTGCTCGACACGCGAAGTAAACATCCTGTATGGCTCATTAGTACCCTTCGTTACAAGATCATCAAGCAACACACCAATATAACTGGTAGAGCGATCCATTATAAGAGGAACTTCCCCCCTCATCTTTAGCACAGCATTCACTCCCGCAATCAGTCCCTGCGCCGCAGCTTCTTCATATCCTGTAGTACCGTTAATCTGTCCTGCCGGATATAAATTGGAAACCGGTTTTGCCTCTAAAGTAGGACAAATCTGCGTAGGATCCAGAACATCATGCTCTATTCCATAACCCATATGCGTGGGCTTTGCATTCTCCAGCCCTTTAATCGAATGCAAAAAATCCAGTTGAATATTTTTCGGCAAACTTGTAGCAAGCCCGTTAGGATAGAAATCAAACGTATCCAATCCCTCAGGCTCAAGAAATATCTGATGTTGCTTTTTGTCAGCAAACTTTACTAATTTGTCTTCGATTGAAGGACAGTATCGCACTCCTGTCCCATGGATTATGCCGGTAAACAGAGGCGATTCACTAAGACCTGATCGGATAATCTCATGCGTCTTTTGATTAGTATGAGTAATATAGCAGGAAACTTGTTTTTGCTCTATACGTTCAGTTGAAAAAGAAAATGGAACAGGATGCTTATCTCCTTCCTGAGCCTGGAGTTCTGAAAAATCAATTGTTCTTCCATCCAATCTTGGACATGTTCCTGTTTTGAAACGAAGAAGTTTAAATCCTAAATCCTTTAATGAATCCGATAGTTTTGTTGCTGCTTTTTCTCCCATTCTTCCGCCGGAGAAATGTTTAAGCCCTACATGAAGTAACCCGTTCAGGAATGTACCCGGCGTGACAATCACTGCTTTGGAGAGAATGTTGCCGGAACCGGTTTTCACTCCAATAACGGACATATTCTTTACCACTAATCCTACAACCTGACCCTCTTTTACATCAAGATTTTCCTGTTTATTCACAATGTTGCTCATATAAAACTTGTACTTTTTTCTATCTATTTGCGCGCGTGAAGAACGCACTGCAGGTCCTTTAGAAGAATTGAGCTGACGAAAATGTATCCCTGCGTAATCGGCCGCTTTTGCCATTTCACCGCCAAGCGCGTCTATTTCCTTAACAAGCTGCCCCTTGCCTATTCCGCCAATCGCCGGATTACAGGACATAAAACCAATATTATCCCTGTTCATTGTTATAAGAAGCGTCTTAGCGTCCATTCTCGCGCTTGCCAGAGCCGCTTCGCACCCTGCATGCCCCCCGCCGACAACAATCACGTCATATTTCGTATTCATTAACTTACATCCATATCTCGTTAAACCGAAGTTAGTTGTATCAAAAATTTCAGATGTTTTACAGAGAAAAGAATGGAAATTTCTTGCCGGTGAAGTTAAAAAGGGTATAATAAAAAAAGTTGTTTTATGGAGATAGATTTATGAAAAATTGGTACTTTCTTTTTCTCGCCTTATTATTATTGATAGGTATTTTGACATTTTGGGGAAGAGGAGTAGGATTCTTTATCATCCCGTCTTCCTCTATGGAACCCACGCTCCATCCTGAAGATAGAATCATTGTTATAAAAGATGAAATCCACAGAGAAGATATTATAGTATTTAAAGACCCTGCTGCTTCATCCTCATCCTCACCCTCCTTCTTGACCAAAAGAGTTATAGCGGTACCCGGAGACAAAATAAAAATAG
>DAOVHI010000063.1 GCA_030671985.1 bacterium | reverse complement strand
CTCGTTTGCCAATAGCTCTGATATCACCTCCTGCATCAATCAAAGCTCCATTAATGTCATAATTCTTAATAAGATTTATAGCCATATCTACTGCGTATCCCTTGGCTAACGCGCCCAAGCCAATTTTCATACCTGCTTTATCAAACTTAACACTATTATCCTTTATTGAAATATCCCTATATCCAACAACAGATAAAGCATTTGAAATATTCTGCGCGTCAGGAAGTTTCTTTGTTTTCCTAACGTTATGCCATAGATCAATTAACGGTTTACATGTAATATCAAATGCACCATCTGATAATTCCGAAGCGTAACTGGCTTTATTTATCACATACAGAAGTTCTCTACTGAATTTTTGCCCGCCTCCACCTGTTTTATTTAGCAAGCATAGTTCACTATCCCGTTTGTAAGCGCTCATAATATCTTCTATTCTTGATATTTCTCTAAACCCCGCCCGGACTGCTGAGCGCATTATTGTTCTGTTGCTGCCAACAACGATGATATTTACTTCTGTGCCCATTAAGAGTTTTGTTTCTTCGTAACGAATGACTTTGGGAGAACAACTTGTGGCTAAGAAAATAGAGAATAAAAGGATGAGGGAGAATTTTAAATTAATAATTGTCTATAGCTTCTTACTTATTCTTTTAATAGATAACGCTTTTCCGGAATCACAATCCGCTTCGATAATTACCCCATTCAGCTGAATATCATCTGAAGCAGCTTCGATTTTAACAGGGACTTGTGTTAGAAAACGCTGAAGAATGGGGTCTTTTTTTGCGCCTATTATTGAATCATGAGGACCTGTCATTCCAACATCTGTTATATAAGCCGTGCCCCTAGAAAAAATCTTCTCGTCAGCAGTTTGAACATGGGTATGAGTTCCTAATACTGCAGTAACTTTGCCATCTAAGTACCTGCCTAAAGCCACCTTTTCAGATGTTGCCTCAGCGTGAAAATCTATAATATTTACCATCGTTTTGTTTTTTAATTTTTCTATCTCTCTCTCCGCTGCCTTAAAAGGACAGTCTAAAGGTTGCATAAAAATACGTCCCATAAGATTTATGATTCCGACTACATGTCCATTCTTGCTTTTAACTATTGCAGAGCCAATACCTTTGACTCCGTCAGGGTAGTTTGCAGGCCGCAGTATTCTCCCGTTTATGTCCAAAGCACCTAGTATGTCCTTATTGCTCCATATGTGATTGCCTGATGTTATAATATCGATTCCATAAGAAAAAAGCTGTTTGGATATGTTTTGCGTAATGCCTTTACCTCCAGCGGCATTCTCTCCATTTGCTATACATACGTCTATGCTATCTGCATTCAATAAGGCTGGAACCAGTTTTTCTACTGCGCAGCGCCCGGCTCTGCCAACGATATCACCAATAAAAAGAATTTTAATTTTGGCCATTTTTCTATCTATTTCGCGTAATCAACTACTCTAGTCTCGCGAATCAAAGTAACCTTAATCTGTCCCGGATAATTCAGGGTTTCTTCTATTTTCTTACTTATATCCCGTAAAAGTTTAACGCTTTCCGTATCGCTTACCTTGTCAGGCTCAACCATGACCCTGATTTCTCTGCCGGCATTAATTGCATATGTTTTATTAACCCCTGAAAATGATGTTGCAATACTTTCTAATTCTTCCAGCCGCTTTACATATTTTTCAAATGTTTCGCGCCTCACTCCTGGCCGCGCCGCAGAGATTGCGTCAGCTGCCTGAATAAGCACGGAAAGAATAGTATCCGTTGGTTTTTCTTCATGATGTGAAGCGATTGCATAAACTATATTATCCGGTTCCCCGTACTTCTTTGCCAAGTCTGCGCCTATCAATGCATGTGTACCTTCTACTTCATGATCCACAGCCTTACCTATGTCATGCAAGAGACCCGCGCGTTTTGCTGTCTTTATATCCTGTCCCAATTCTGCAGCCATTGCTCCTGCAAGATAAGCTGCCTCCTTTGAATGCTGCAATATATTCTGTCCGTAACTTGTTCTATACTTCAGACGCCCGATCAGTTTTATCTCTTCTGTGTTGAGTCCTTGAACCCCAACTTCTAAGGCAGTCTGTTCCCCAGCTTCTTTTATAGTAATTTGAACTTCTCTGTCAGCTTTTTCTACGATTTCTTCTATTCTGCCGGGATGGATTCTTCCATCTGCAATAAGTTTTTCCAAAGCGATTTTTGCAATTTCTCTTCTTACAGGATCAAAGCCAGAAAGTATAACCGCTCCCGGAGTATCATCAACAATAATATTTATGCCTGTTGCTGTTTCAAACGCACGAATATTCCTGCCCTCACGGCCAATGATGCGTCCTTTCATTTCGTCGTTTGGTAAAGATACAACAGACACTGTTGATTCAGCGGTGTATTCCGCAGCGCATCTCTGAATTGCTATGGCTATGATTTCTTTGGCCTTTTTCTGAGCTTCTTCCAAAGACTCGTCTTCTATTTTCTTTGCTAAAAGTGCCGCATCGTATTTAGCTTCCTCAGCTATCTTGGCAAGAAATATTTCTTTGGCTTTTTCCTGGGTAAGTCCGGCAATTCTTTGGAGACTTCTTTTTTCCTCTTCCAGTACTTGAGTAAGTTCTGTCTGTCTTTTGCTTATGTCTTCTGTTCTTTGCCTTATGTTATTTTCTTTATTTGTAATCTCCCGTTCTCTTCTTTCCCACAGATCAACTTTTCTATCCAGATTTGATTCTTTTTGGTTTATCTTGCTCTCAAGAGCAGAAAGCTCTCTTCTTTTCGCGCTGGTCTCTTGCTCAAATGCAGATCTTATCCTATACAGTTCACCTTTTGCTTCTAGATCCAGTTCCTTCCGCTTTGTCTCAATCCCCTTTTCTGCATCTTTTAATATTTCCTTAACATACTTTTCTGCTCTCTTTGTCTTCGACTCAGCCACATATTTTCTAATTACATACCCTGCCGCACCAAAACCGAGTCCAACTCCCGCAGTTACAAACCAAAAAACATAACTAGTTAACAATTCAATCATAATGCTGTTACCCCCTTATAGTAAACACGCAGGAGCTACACACATCAGATTCTTCTTATGCTTTAGTATTTTTGCTTCTTCCTCTTTTTAATCTTTATAAATCTCCATGAATTCATATTACTATTTCTACTAAATATTTAGAAAAATCCGACGATCTTTATAGCTTCACCTACGGTTAGTTAAATAAATATTCTTGTTAAACTACACTTAAATTGATTCTATATTTGGAGGGTTTTAAAGTCAAGGAGAATTCTGAGATTGAGCTCTTTACCAGCCATTTCTTAGTAGATAATGCGGCAATGATTTCTAAGATAAACTAATTTTCAAATGCTTGTTTAACGCGGTAGCAACTCTCTCAAGAGTGGAAACTTTAATGTCTTCAGTACGATTTTCAATTCTTGAAATGGCAGATTTTCTTCGTAATCGTTTACAAGATGAGGATAGCAGTAATCGTCTTCAAAATCTTCTAGTTTTAACGCGAGATTACCAATTATCATTTAGCTTGTTTGTTTTTTTTCTTTTATCTCTTACCAAGATTAAAGGGAGTTGACCCCTTTATTAAAATATGTTGAGTTCGGCATATCCCAGAAGCCTGGATTGGGAATATTAGTGGCTGAAGGAGCTACGTTCTTGTTTAGATTGAGTCTGTTGCCTACGGCATCAAAGCTATAGTTGTAGCTGTAAAGCTCCTGAGCGGCGCTGTCTGCCTTAACTTCACCGCTCAATTGATTTATATCATCGTTCGTTTTTGAAATAGGAAATTGAACAATGTTGTCAGGTAGGGTGTTGTAGAAATTATCTACAATATAAGGGGAGCAATAATCTTCTTCAAAATCTTTGAGTTTTAGAGCGAGGTTGGTTCGTGGCATTTAGTTTTCCTGTCAAATTCAAAATTTTAGTCAATAATTAAGCGTTATGTCACTCTGAATTATGAGTTAAGAAGATGAATTTGTTGAAATATTTTTATCAAGATTAATAGAATAAATCTTCTTTAATAATTGTGCGACTTTCAACGTATCTAATGCATATAGCGACATGAAAAAAAAGAGTATTGACATTAACAGGTGCTCTCCTTCTCTTGAGTTTATAAATATTAACAAATATATGATGGACACAAACAACATTAAAACTATGACGGAATACCATTGCCTTTTTCTCTTACACATCTTATTAAGTTTAGATAATAATTTTCTTTCTTTTTTATTTAGTTCCATATGTTTGCCTCCTCCTGTTTAATTGTTTAAACAAATATACTCTTTGCTCATCAGATATAGATAGCTGCGGATCACTACTTGCAAAGTGGAGCCACAACAGTCTTCTTCCAAAGTTTTTTTATTTTTCTTATAAGTTCTTTGTATCCCCACACTTCCCATAAAACAAGCCCTACACCTGCTCCTATTACATATGGATTCCCTATTTTTAGCCAGTAAATAGGTAAATAGGGGTCAACTCCCTTTTTTAGGTCTGCCAGGACCTAAACATTTTAGTGAACGTTTCAATCTTTTCTCTAACTTTTCGATAAATGCTTCTGTTCCTGCTACTAGACCTCTTTTTGTCTTTAACCTCACCTCTTTATCTGCTTCTTCATCAACTTCTTTTAAATACTGTCTCCACTCCTCTGTATCCATATTAAATGTCTTCTTCAGTAGAATAGTTGAATCTGCTTCTATTCCTACATGTGTTCTCGCACTTGACCATTTATAATCCCATGCGTTTTCTACCATCTTTGCTCTTACCGGATTTTGTTCTACGTACCGAATTGCACGATATAGATATATTTCATCTAAGACACATGAAAAGTATCTCCCCTGCCATACATGACCGTATGATTCTCTTTTGCGATTTATATACTGTGAGTATCTCATAGCAAGACTATTGAATGCCTTTGCAAAAGATTCTTTATCGTTTGGAATTCCAATAATATGCACATGATTAGTCATCAAGCAATAAGCAAGAATATCAATTTTGCATTTTCTTGAATATTCTTTAAGCCACGTAAGATATTGTTTAAAATCTTCTTCTTCTTCAAATATCTCTTGACGATAATTTCCACGTTGAGTTACATGATGAGCTTCATGCGGTATGATTATTCGTACTTGTCTTGGCATGCAACTATGGTATCAGGCAGATTGTTATATGTCAAGATTAAAGGGAGTTGACCCCTTTATCCTTCTTTATCCTTCCTTCTTCTTTCCTTATGTTGCTGTGCCTTGCCAATTCCATAATGAGTTTTCTGATTATTATGAATGAATATACTCCAAAAACTCCGAAAGCAAAGACTACTGTCACTATGGGAAAAAACTCAGCTCTCTGAGCTTTAGTTACCCAGCAATAATGAAGAAGAAGCTTTTTCATGCTTATGATTTTGGCAGAGGCTTTGCGTTTTTACATTTAGGATAGCCGCCGCATGCTAGAAATTTTTGTCCCCGCCGATTTGTTTTTATCAGCATTTTGCTACCGCACTTTTCGCAGACCTGATCCGATTCTTCAGGGGGCTTCCTTTCTACGATCTTTCCTTCCTTATCAATGCTCTTTGTGTTCTTGCATTTAGGATAGCCGCTGCATGCCAGAAACGGCCCTCTTCTGGATGTTCTTATCAGCATAGAGCTTCCGCATTTCTCGCACTTATGTTCTGTCTCTTGCGGAGATATATCTTTTATCAACGGATCATCATTTTCAATAGCTTTTGTTTGTCTGCATTCTGGAAATGAAGTGCACGCATAGAATTTTTTGCCGAATCTCCATCTAATAACCATAGACTTTCCGCATTTCTCGCATTTCACATCGGTCTTTTCCGGAGTTTCAGCTTGTGTAATATCCTTTTCAAAACGCGCATAAAACTGCTTGAGCACATCAATCCAGTTTTTTTCACCGTTTTCAATCAGATCCAGAAAGGATTCCATATCTGCGGTAAACTTTATATCAAGAATGTCAGAGAATTTTTCAATTAAAAAATTATTTGTAAGTACTCCTGTATTTGTAGGATGAAAGAATCCTTTTATCTTTGTTACGTATTTTCTGTTCTGTATGGTGTTGATTGTCGGCGCATAAGTTGAGGGTCTTCCTATGCCTTTCTCATCCAACGCACGTATTAAGGTGCCTTCCGTATATCTAGAAGGCGGCTTTGTAAAGTGTTGTTCAGGTAACAGCTTTAGTAATTTCAGTATATCCCACTCTTTTAGCAGAGGCAGTTCCGGCTCGTTCTTTTTAGTATCATTTTCGCGGATTGCCATATATCCTAAAAATAGGACAGTTGATCCTGAAGCTGTAAAAATATAGTTACCTGCTTTAATCTCTACTGCTGTGGACTGAATAATTGCAGGCGACATCTGGCTTGCAACAAATTTATTCCATATAAGTTTGTATAATTTAAACTGATCATTTGTAAGAAATTTTTTAATTGTTTCAGGATCTCTTGAAGTGCTTGTCGGGCGAATTGCCTCATGCGCGTCTTGAGCGCTTTTTTTACTTTTATAAAAATTAGATTTAGGCGGCAGATACTGTTCTCCGTATTTATTTTTTATGTAATTCCTTACTGCTTTAAGAGCCTCCGCCGATACGCGTACAGAATCTGTACGCATATAAGTAATTAATCCTGCTGTGCTTTTACCCGTTTCAATCCCTTCATAGAGTTGCTGCGCAATTCTCATCGTTCTCATAGATGAAAAATGCAATTTTGAACTTGCTTCCTGCTGAAGCCTGCTTGTTATAAATGGAGGAGAAGCTGATCTTTTCTGAGTTTTTATGTTTGTCTTAGATACGGCAAATTCCGCATTTTCAACATCTTCAACTATTTTGTCAGCCTGCGCCTTATTTGTAACCTTAAGCTTAGATAACTTCGCCTTCAAGCTTCCATTGGCAGAAGTTTTAAGATCAGCTATTATCGACCAATACTCTTCGGGCTTGAACTTTTCAATCTCTCTTTCTCTGTCAATTATAATTCTGACGGTAACAGACTGAACTCTTCCGGCACTTAAGTTCTTTCCAACTTTCTTCCATAAAACGGGACTGATCTTATATCCTACAACCCTGTCCAGAATTCTTCTAGCTTGCTGAGCATTCACCTTATCCATTTTAATATCCAGCGTATTATCAAAAGCGGATTTTACCGAAGATGAGGTAATTTCAGGAAGAAGAACGCGAAAGACTTTTTTATCCTTGCATATTGAATTTTTCAAATGCCAGGATATTGCTTCTCCTTCTCTGTCCGGGTCAGTCGCAAGATAGATTGTATTAGATTTTCGTGCCTGCGCAGCCAGTTCATTCAGGATTTTTTGTTTGCCCTTTATGGTAACATACTTAGGTTTAAAATCATGCTCAAGGTCTACTCCGAATTCTTTTGCAGGCAAGTCGATAATATGCCCCATGGATGATTTTACAACAAAACCCGAACCCAAATAGCGGTTAATCGTTTTCGCCTTCGCAGGCGATTCAACAATGACAAGTGATTTAGCCATGTTTTATATCCTTATAAACATTTTTCCCGGAATTTGCTTTATAATCTTTTTAAGCTCCAAGGTCAAGAGAATCTGCGATAGAGCGCCTATTGAGCATTGCGTCTTATCCATAATCTTATCTATATGAACTGGTTCATCAGACAGAGCATCATATATCTTCTTTTCTTCAGGAGATAGATTCGCCGGCTTTAGAGATATGTTCTTTCCTGTTTTTTTACGCACTATTTTATTCGCATACGTTGCCGGCTGGAGTTCCGAAACTATATACTCAACATTCTTAACTAGTTTCGCACCATTTCTTATT
>DAOVHI010000113.1 GCA_030671985.1 bacterium | reverse complement strand
CTGATAAAATCAGGCGCATTGGCAGCTACAACAGGTTTCTCAACTATCTGTCCCTTGAAAGAAGCGGGAACCTCTACTTTCTGAATATTATCAGCAGTTGCATCTACCGCCAGAGTATTCATATTAACAACTTTTTCTCCCTTTTTGCCATATGTCTTTTTTATTGATTCTTTAATTGCCGAAACAGCTGTTTCTTTCGGAAGTATATCTGAAATCAGGAAGAACGCAGTTTGCATTATTGTATTAATGCGTGTGCCTAAGCCAAGTTCCGAGGCTATTTTGACTGCGTCTATAACATAGAATTTAAGTTTTTTATCCGTAATTTGTTTTTGCACCTTTGCAGGCAGGTTTTTCCACACGGTATTTTTATCATGTTCTGATGTTAAAAGAAAAATTCCTCCATCAATTATGTACTTAAGCATGTCGTATTTTTCCAGAAACGTGAAATTGTGACATGCAAGAAAATTTGCTTTTGAAACCAGATAAGGACTTCTTATGGTTTTTTTACCGAATCGGAGATGAGAAACTGTAACAGCGCCGGCCTTTTTAGAATCATACACAAAATATCCCTGAGCATAGTTATCAGTTTTTTCTGCTATGATTTTTATGGAATTTTTGTTGGCACCCACTGTTCCATCAGAACCAAGTCCGTAAAACATAGCCCTGTAAACATCTTTTTCTGCGCTGAATGAAGAATCATATTTCAGGCTTGTATGTGTAACATCGTCCTCAATTCCAATAGTAAAGTGATTTTTTGGATTATCCTTGGCTAGATTATCAAGAACTCCTTTGGTCATTGCAGGAGTAAACTCACAGGAACCAAGTCCGTAGCGTCCGCCAATTATCAATGGATATCTGTTCAATTTAATCAGTCCTTGCTCCATCGCCTCGCCAACTGCTATGCGAATATCTTCATACAACGGCTCTCCAAGGCTTCCGGGTTCTTTCGTCCTGTCAAGAACAGCTATTCTTTTTACCGTGTCTGGAAGAACAGAAGCAAATGCTTTTACATCAAACGGTCGATAAAGTCGAACCTTCATAACTCCAAACTTTTCGCCTTTTGCGTTTAAGTATTCAATCGTTTCGTGAACTGTTTCTCCTCCGGAGCCCATTATTACAATCACGTTTTCAGCATCAGGAGCTCCAATATAATCAAACAATTTATACTGCCGTCCTGTTAGTTGCACGAACCTATCCATTGTCTTCTGAACAATTCCTGCGCAGTCGTTGTAATACTTATTAACACTCTCGCGTCCCTGAAAAAAAACATCCGGATTCTGAGAAGTTCCTCGAAGCTCCGGCCGGTCGGGAGAAAGCCCTCTTAGTCTGTGAGCTCTGATTAATTTAATATCAATCATAGATCGCATATCTTCAAATGTAAGTTCTTCTATTTTTTGTATTTCATGTGAAACGCGAAAGCCTTCAAAGAAATGCAAAAAGGGAACTCTGGCTTCCAATGTTGCGGCCTGAGATATCAGGGCAAAATCCATTGCTTCCTGTACGCTCCCGGAGGCAAGCATTCCCCAACCTGTAGTTCGTGCCGTCATAACATCCGAGTGATCTCCGAATATGGACAATGCCTGGCATGCAATAGAGCGGGCAGCTATATGAAATACCGCTGGACACAATTCTCCTGCAATCTTATACATATTTGGGATCATAAGAAGCAGACCCTGAGACGCCGTAAATGTTGTAGTAAGCGCGCCTGTGGTAAGTGCGCCGTGAACCGTTCCTGACGCTCCGCCTTCTGATTGGAGTTCTACGACAACAGGCACTGTTCCCCAAATATTTTTTTCTCCATTTGCGGATTTTGCATCGGCAATTTCACCCATTCCCGAAGAAGGCGTAATAGGATATATTGCAATTACTTCATTAGTTGCATGTGCTACATGCGCTACAGCGCTGTTTCCGTCATAAGGAACCATCTTGCGAACCATAATAAAATCTCCTTAGTTTGTCTATGGCAGTATGTATTTTTTTGTTCCGAAATACTATCATAAAATCGGGGAAAAAGAAATGAGATTTGACAAAAAAATGGAATTTACGTATCATTGCGGGCATGGTAGAGGTTCAAAAAACAGTAGTAAGCAGGACTAAGCAAATTGTAGAACAGCTGGAAAAAACAAAGATCTCCCTCGACAGAAAAACAAAGCAGTTAAAACTTCTGCATAACATCAGCGAAACTCTTACCCTTCAATTAGACATACGAAAATTATTAACGTCCGTTATTAAGTTAATCTCCCAAAAAACTTCAACGGAAAAAATATCCGTTATGCTTATTGATAAAAAAACAAAGCTGTTGCGAATAAAGGCTGCAAAGGGCGTAACAAAAACAAAGATTAAAACTGTTAAGTTTAAAATTGGAGAAGGTGTCGCTGGCTGGGTTGCAAGAGAAGGGAAACCTGTTCTCGTAAAAAATGTACTTAGATCCCATAGATTTAAAAATGTTATTAACGAGAAAGAAAAAAGACAACTTATATGTGTTCCTCTGAAAGTCAGGGCAAGAACAATAGGGGTAATAAGTGTTGAAGAAAAAGTTGGCGGGCTTGCCTTTACAAAGGACGACCTGACAATACTTACCACCATAGGCTATGAAGCTGCTATAGCTGTAAGCAATGCTCTTCTTTTTGATGAAGTTCAGCAGAGCTATTTTTATACAATAACGGCTTTAGTTAAAGCCATGGAGGCAAAGGAACCGTATACGCAGGGTCATTCAGACAGAGTTAAAAAATACGCCTTGTCTATAGCCCGAGAAATGCGTTTATCTAAGGAAAATATAGAATTAATAAAACGGTTTGGTGCTTTACATGATATTGGAAAAATAGGAATTCCATTAAGAATATTAAATAAACCGGATAAGCTGACTAAGGAAGAATGGAAGATTATCAAAAGCCATCCGCGCATTGGAGTAACAATAATTGAAACCATAGATTTTATGAAGCTGGCAAAACCAATTATTTTGAGTCATCATGAGCGGTATGATGGCAAAGGATATCCTATGAGGTTGCGGGATAAGAAGATTCCATTGGTTGCTAAAATATTCAACGTTGCGGACGCTTATGACGCAATGTTATCCAATAGACCCTATAGGAAAGCGTTTAATAAAGAATATGCTTTGGTTGAATTAGCGCAGTGCGCCGGAACGCAATTTGATCCCCGTATTGCCAAGATAGCAATTAAGGTTTTTAAAAAGCTAGATGGATGACGTACTATTATGCTCAGAAATCCTGCAGTAGCCGGTCAATTTTATCCTGCCTCAAAAAAACAGCTAATTTGCGAAATAGAAAAACATATTGATCGAGAAGCATCAAAAGAAAAAATATTAGGGGTCGTCTCGCCTCATGCAGGTTACATGTGTTCGGGGGAAACCGCGGCGCTTACACTGTCAAAAGTAGAAATACCGGATAATATAATTATTCTGGGACCCAATCATATCGGTGCCGGCGCAAGATTTTCCATAATGGCTCACGGTGCATGGAAGACACCTATGGATAACGTCAATATTAACGAAAATCTTGCAAAAATAATATTAAGCAAAACCGGTTTGATAAAAGAGGAAGAAGAAGCGCAGATTTATGAACATTCAATAGAGGTTCAGCTACCTATTATTCAATATCTCAGGAATGATTTTGAATTTGTTCCAATTGTAGTTTCATATGGGGATATTGAACAGTACCAGGAGATTGGGTATGCTATTGCCGGCGCAATAGAGGATTTTAAGAAGGAAGTGCTTATTATAGCCAGTTCCGATATGACACACTATGAATCGGCTGAAACCGCAAAAACCAAAGATAATCTGGCTATTGAATCTATATTAAAATTAAATGAGGTAGAGCTTTTTAGCAGGGTTCACAAGCATGGCATTTCCATGTGCGGCTGTGGATCGGCATGCATTATGCTTACAGCGTGCAAAAAGCTGGGCGCAAAAGATGCAGAGCTGGTAAAATATACTAATAGCGGAGAAGTGACAGGAGACTTTGATCAGGTGGTTGGATATGCAGGGATACTTATAAAATGAAATATCCTATTCGCATCTTCTATATCATAACAGAGCTGGACATTGGCGGCGCGGAAAATATGCTCTTTGAACTGATACAGCGCATTGATAAAAACAAGTTCATTCCGGAGGTTGGATGTTTAAAAGGAGAAGGCATTGTAGGGAAGAAACTGGAGGCTCTTGGAATAAGGGTAAGATATTTTCATATTGAGAAGCCATGGCATATATATAAACTCGCGAACATCGTTTCCTTTTTGAGACAGGGCCGCTTTAATATTCTTCATTCTTATCTTTTTCACGCAAATATCATAGGAAGGATTTGCGGGAAGCTAGCCGGTATCCCTGTCATTTTCTCATCAATCCGCGTGTGCGAAAAAGAGAAGCGGTATCATCTATGGATGGATAGAATTACAAACCGGATGGTAAATCTGGAGATATGCGTGTCGGATGAAGTTAAAAACTTTACAATAGAGAAAGCTAACATACCAAAGCATAAGCTTGAAGTTATTGAGAACGG
>DAOVHI010000089.1 GCA_030671985.1 bacterium | reverse complement strand
TCCTTTCCCCCACCAGCCTCCAGATCCTAGAGCGTACAAGGATTGGATGATTTGATATCCTTTTCCAAGAGGATCCTTCCATGGATCCATGAAAACCATTATTCTTTTCATGCGGTAAGGAAAGGTGCAAATTGCAATGTAGACGGCAGGTAAGGACGCGATAAAAAAGATTGCTAAATGCTTTATATGAGCGCCTGATATGAACATCATTGTCAAAACAATTCCCGCGATAAGCACACATGACCCAAGATCGTTTTTTATTATTAGAGCTAATACTAAGCCTAATACCAGCATTGGAGGCAGAAAACCTCTTATGAATTCTTTGATATTGTGTTGTTTTATGGTTAAGAAATTAGCTGCATACATAATCATAACAAGTTTCGCAAGCTCTGAAGGCTGCATACTTAATGGTCCGATCCTGATCCATCTTCTAGCTCCTCCTGCAGCTCTGCCAATGTTTGGAAGGTACACCATGATTAGTAGAATAATTGTTATAACCAGAAAAGGTTTTCCAAGTTTTTTAAGCATCTCGTAGCGAATATTCATACTTATAAACATAAATATAAGTCCTATAAAAGCCAGGATTAAATGGCGTGCAAGAAAATAAAGGGAATTATTAAATCTCAATATAGCAACCATAGCTGCTGTATTGAACACCATTATTATTCCAATGCCAATCAGGATGAAGACGGCAGATAGCAATGCAATATTCTGTTTACGCATGCTCTATTCTTGATTTTAACGTATTGACAGCTTTCTTAAAGAGATTGCCTCGTTCTATGTAGTTTTTAAACATATCAAAACTGCTGCATGCAGGAGAAAGCAAAATTGTATCATTTGGATTGGCTAATGAGAAAGCTTTTTCCACTGCATCATCCATTGAATAAACATATGTTAATGGAACCAGTTCTCCGATATCCTTTTTTATTATATCTCTGGCTTTTCCCATTACAACAAGATGTTTGACCTTGTTTTTGACCAGCTGTTCCAAATAGATGTAACTGCCTCCCTTATGCACTCCTCCCATAATGAGGATAATTGGAGCCTTGGTATTTTCAATTGCTGCTTTAGTAGCGTCAACATTTGTTGCTTTTGAATCATTGATAAATGTAACATTATTTATTTTATTAACAAATTCTGTTTTATGGGGGAATCCTACGAACTTAGTTAATGTGCTTTTTATTGTTGCCGGATCAACTTTAAATATAGCTGCTACGCATATGGTCGCAAGCATGTTTTCCAGATTGTGTCTACTTTTTATCTTTAATTCATTAACTCCGCATATCTCCTTCTCTTTTGCGTAAGACCTCATGAACATCTTTTCATCTTTAATAAAAGCATTACATTCTTGAGTTTTTCTACTAAAAAGCGAAACACGCGCTTTTGTTGTATTCTCAAATTCAGACACTACGGGATCATCATAATTCAGAATAGTGAAATTCTCAGTGGTTTGATTCTTGAAAATCATTGATTTTGCATGTATATAATTCGTCATATTTTTATATCTATCAAGATGGTCAGGTGTAATATTTAAAACCAGAGAAATAAAGGGACGGAATTTAGTAATAGTTTCCAGTTGAAAACTGCTGATTTCAGCAACAACAATATCTGATTTTGATAAGGATTCTACTTTTTCAGATAGAGCAGTTCCTATATTTCCTGCAACAACGGCATTGTAACCGGCTTCTTTAAGTATATTTTTAATAAGGATAGTTGTTGTTGTTTTTCCATTTGTACCTGTTATGGCAATTATTTTTGCAAGTGAGAACCAAGATGCAAACTCTATTTCACTCACTGCTTTAATATTCTCTTCCTTTGCCTTGCAAAGAATGGGAATATCCGGAGGAATACCAGGGCTTAGTATTATAAGCTTTTTATTTTTATAAACTCTGTCTGAATGCCCGTCTATTTCTACGTCAATGCCGATGCCTGTGAGAATATCTTTGTTTTTTTTAATATCGTCAGACGTAGAATTGTCACTCGCAAACACGTCTGCGCCCATTTTTTTAGCCAGCTTTGCAGCAGCAAAACCGCTTTTTCCAAGACCAAGAACAGTGATAGACTTATTTCTTATGTTCACAGAGTTTTTTTTGGTTATGTAGAGACATTGCAATGCAACGTCTTTACTTCAGCGCATTCTTAATTCGCTGCATGGCTTCTTGAAGCCGTTTGTCAGAGACTGTAAGGGAGATTCTTATGTATCCTTCGCCATATTTTCCATAAGCGCTTCCTGCGGCTACAACAACGGATGTTTTTTCAAAAAGCATTGTGGCGAAATCAATAGAGTTTTCTCCATTCAGCGTAGGTATCCATAAATAAAACGTTCCGTTAGGAGGAGTATAATTCCAGCCTATTGAATTTAAAGTATCAACTACGAGTTTTCGGCTTTTTTCGTAGATATCAAGTGTTTTATCTATGTTTTGTGTTTCCTCTTCCAATGCCTTTATTCCTGCATATTGGACAGCATTAAAGATGCCTGAATCCACATTCTCTTTAACTTTTGACATTGCAGCTATTATATCAGGATTGCCCATTGCCATACCTATACGCCAGCCAGTCATATTGTATGGTTTTGATAAAGAGTTAAGCTCTATCCCAACATCCTTAGCGCCTTCAACAGAAAGAAAACTTAGTCTTTCCTGTTCATCAAATACAATCTCGCTGTAAGGATTATCATGACATATTGCAATATCATATTCTTTTGCAAACTCAACCAGTTCTGAAAAGAATTTTTTAGTAGCAACTGCTCCTGTGGGATTATTTGGATAGTTAAGATAAAAAGCCTTTGCTTTTTTTGCAATATCAGATGGTATATCTGAAAGAACAGGAAGAAAATTATTTTGTAATAGTATTGGAACGTTATAGGGGCTTGCTCCGGCAAGAAAGATATTGGCTCTGTATGCCGGATATCCCGGATCCGTCATAAGCACAGTATCCTGCGGATCTACAACAGCCATAGCAAAATGATGCACGCCTTCCTTTGAGCCTATTAAACTAATAATTTCTTTGTCAGGGTCAAGTTTAACTTGATATCTTGCCCCATACCATTTGCTTACAGCTTTTCTAAATTCAAACATTCCCTTTTCTTCGTCTGTAGGGTAGCGGTGATTTTTCGAAATATAAGCAGTTTTACACAACTCATCAATTATAGGTTTCGGAGTCGGCTCAACAGGGTCTCCAATCGCAAGACTTATAACATCTATTCCATCAGCCTTTGCTTTTGCGATTTTATTGCGTAATTCCATAAACAGATATGGAGGAATATTATCTAATCTTTTGGCTGTTTCCATAAACCAGTTCTCCTTTGTATATTATCTGAGTATCTCCTTCTAAAAACACGTTAGAAAAAGCACCTTTGTTATAATGCAGGTCGACCTTTAGCTCGCCGCCTTTAACATTAATCAAAGTGAGATTTTTTACTTTGCCTAATGCGTTGGAAATCGCTGTAGATGCAACTGCGCCCGTTCCACACGCATAAGTTTCCCCTTCAACGCCCCTTTCATATGTCCTCATATTTAAAGAATTATCATTATTAACAGATACAAAATCAACATTTGTTCCTCTAGGGGCAAAATACTCGTGATAACGAATAAGCGAGCCCAAAGAAACAATGTCAACTTGTTCAATGTTATCAAAATATAAAATTGTATGAGGAACGCCGGTATCTATGTAATGAACAATTAGTTTCTTCTCATTAACCTCAATTTTTATATTAAGCTTCATATCGCGGGGATCACTCATTTTTAAGCGGATATCGTTGTTAGCAGCTTCTGCCTCAATTATTCCCGCAATCGTTTCAAAACAGACTCTTTTAGAGAACAGTTTCAATTGCTGCGCGAACCTGACAATACATCGAGCTCCATTACCGCACATTTCAGCTTCAGTGCCGTCAGCATTTATTATACGCATTTTGAAATCAGTCTTTTCAGAATCTTCTAAAAGCAAAACTCCGTCTGCGCCAATTCCAAACCGTCTTGAGCAAACATGCTTTGAAAAAGCGTGTGCGTTTTCGATAATTTTATCCCGATTATCAACCACAACAAAATCATTTCCTGTTGCACACATTTTGGTGAATTTAATAATGTTCATAGGTAAGCTTTATATCAAAAAATCTTATTAAACACAATCAAAGAGAAGATGTTATTCCTATCTCACAAACTTCAAGTTCATCTATGTCTTCGCAGTTATTTAAATTTCCCTTTTTCTAAGTTTCTTTTTCAATTCGTCTGCAATTTTTGTCTCTTTATCGATAAGATTTACTTTCTCTGCAGGATCATTCTTTAGATTATACAGTTCGTAATAATTGCCGTTAGTATCCTGGCTGTATATGAGCTTCCATTGCGGTGTTCTGACAGCCCATTTCATTCTTTTATCCCAATCCAGAGTCTGCATGCCGCAAACTATTGTTTCGCAATGCGTCTCCTCTTCAAAATCAATGTCTTCACCTTTGATAAGCGGCAGGAGCGAATGTCCTTCAGTAAGTTTCGGCATAGAATAACCCAATATATCGAATATTGTAGGCATTATGTCTACCTGACTTACCTGAGTTTCTATTACTTTGCCCTGCGGCAATGCTTTCGGATATCTCATGATAAGAGGAGTTCTTATATTCTCGTCATATAGTGTCCCTGCCATTGAACAGGACGCATGACCAAGAGATCCTCTTTCTAATATTTCTTCTCCATGATCTGGAGTTATAATGATTAACGTATCATCTAAAATGCCTAATTCCTCCAGTTTTTTTACATATCTTTCTGCTTCCATATCCAGATTTCTTACTGCTCCATCATACAGCGCCATCATAGATGGTCTGTCTTCCTGCAAAAAACTAAATGCTTTCCATACAGATTTGTTGATTTTTGCTTCATGATATTTTTTATCAACAAGTTTTGGATTTAAAACATATCCATGCCCTGTTGTTTTTACCATGTCCATGTATTTTTTGAAGTTATCGGTAAGTTTGTCACCATCAGACAAAAACAGTTTGTCATAATCAGGAACAGCGTTGTATGCAATATGGGTGTAATACGGCACGCACATCATAAAGAACGGCCTGCCTATCTTATCCCCCATGAGTTTATCTAACATCTTATTTGTTTCTATTAAGTATCCCAGAGGCCACCAGCATGACGAACCTTTTCCACCTGTTGTATAGCCATTCTCTCTAAGTATATTGAGGGGCGCCTTCCATTTTTTTCTAACTTCTGTATTTCTCCATTCTTTGCTCCAGCCTACTTCTTTAAACGCAGCAAAGTCTTTAGGCGTTTGTTGGCAGTGAGTGGTAGGATAAAGCCCTGTATAAATAGAAACCACGCCAGGATGAGTGTGCGCAGTTTGAGCAATTGTATTTTTAAACACAACTCCCTCTTTTGCCAGTTTATCCATAAACGGAGAGGTGTTTTTAGAATAACCACAACAGCCAAGGTTGGTGGCTCTAAGAGCGTCAGGCATAATCAGTAATATATTCATTGTTATTTATTTCCTTGTTTTGCAAATTTTTGAGCCTGTCCAACTATATCAACACCTACTTCTTTGCTCCATGTATCCAGCAATTTTCCTGCGTATTTGCCCGGATATTTATTGCCAATCTTTCTTCCGTCAATCATGGAAATAGGTAAAATACAGTATGAACTGGTTGTCCAAAATGCTTCCTCTGCGTTATAAGCATCGTATAAAGCAAGGTCTTTCTCTACAACCTTTATGTTCATTTTCTCTGCCAGTTCTATAACAGTCAGCCGGCTAATACCATTCAGGATATTTTTTGTTGTAGGAGTATACAATACGCCGTCCAAGACAAAAAAGATATTGGCACCGATGCCTTCCGTTATATTTCCATCAAGGTCAAGGAAAAGTCCGAACGCATTAGGATCCTTTTTTATAACTTCCAGTTTAGATATGAAATGAGGCACTCTATTGCGATTTTTAGCGCGTGAATCCAGATTCTGAGGATGCGTATTTCTAATTAAAGAAGTTACTACATGTTTTCCCTGTGTATAATATTTGACATACTCGCTATGCGGCATTGCGCTGGAATAAACAATAACGGTCGGAGTTTTATCTATTTGTTTCATT
>DAOVHI010000088.1 GCA_030671985.1 bacterium | reverse complement strand
CAGGCAGAAGAAAACCCATAGAGACGCATTATAATACGTCTTTATATTAATCTTTTCCCTCATTTTTCTTTTTCTTGGATTCAGATTTGGATTTAGATGTGGCTTTTTTATCATCTTTTTTCTCTACCTTGCCTGCTTCTTCCTTTGCTTTCTTATGATAATCGCCGCTTCTATAGTCGGTCGCATAAAAACCGGAGCCCTTGAAGATTATACCCGTCCCCTTTCCTATCAACCTTCTGAGAATTCCTCCGCATTGTGGACATTTTTCCAGCCGTTTTTCCGTCATCGACTGGAACTGCTCAAAACTGTGTCCACAATCCTTACATTCATATTCATATGTCGGCATGATTTTTAGCTTTTTGATTTGAATTTGTTCCACAGCAGAAGCGTAGGACTTGCTATATAAATAGAGGAATATGTGCCCACAACTATTCCAACCATCAGAGCAAAAGCAAAATTATGAATGACCTCCCCACCTAGATAGAATAAAGACACAACTACAAAAAGAGTGGTAGCAGAAGTCAGCACTGTTCTAGACAACGTCTGATTTATACTGGTATTAATAATCTCTTTCTCACTGCTTTTTCTCATAAAACGCGTATTGTCTCTTATCCTAACAAAGACAACTATTGTATCATTAAGGGAATATCCCACAATTGTCAGTAGAGCGGCTATTATTGGTAAGGTTATTTCTTTCCCCGTAATAGCAAGCGTACCTACCGTAATAAGCACATCATGCATAAGCGCCAGTATTGCCCCAACCGCGAATTTAAGCTCAAATCTCCAGGCAACATATGCCAAAATACCAATCATCGCAAATAAAATTGCCAACAATGCCTGGTTTCTTAAGTCTTTGCCGACCTGAGCCCCAACCATTTCCGTTCGTTCAGTTGTTATCTTTACACCGCCAAAAGAACCTTTTAGTAAATTGGCGATATTCTCCTTTGCTTCAAGAGAGGTTTTAATAATGAAATCGTTCTCGCTTCCAAAATGCTGTATTACGCTTTTCTCAAGACCTGCATTTTTCAAAACCCTTCTTATTGCTCCTATTGATACGCTTGGAATAAACTTAAGCTGCGTAAGTCTTCCCCCTGTAAAATCTATGCCAAAATTCTTTTCTCCCTTAATAAAGAAGCTTGTCATTCCAACCAAAATCAGTATTAATGAAAGACCAATGGCGATAAAACGCTTATTAACAAAATCCAAATTAGGCTTCTGAAAAAGCTGCAACATTTTTATACCGACAAAGCTTCTTCTTCTGCAAAATAAATCAAGGATGAGCCTGGTTACAACAATCGCAGTAAACATGCTTGCAAGAATACCCAGTGTCAGAGTCACAGCAAAACCTCTTATGGGACCCGTTCCAAACTGATAAAGCACAACTGCTGCTATGAGCGTCGTTACATTCGCGTCTACAATGGTTCTAAATGCTTTTTGATATCCGCTCCCGATAGCCGCGCGAATGGTTTTACCGCTTGAAAGCTCCTCCCTTATTCTCTCAAAAATAAGCACATTTGCATCTACCGCCATGCCGATTGTCAGTATGATGGCTGCAATGCCCGGTAAAGTGAGTGTGGCGCCAAGAGATGCCAGCGCCGCCATTATTATAATCAAATTAAGACACAGAGCTACTCCCGCAATTATACCAAGGAACATGTAATATATCATTATAAAACAGAATACAATTATCAGCCCAAAAATACCTGCCCTTATGCCCTTTCTTATTGAATCCGCCCCCAAAGAAGGTCCGACCGTTCTCTCTTCCAAAATTTCAACTTTCGCAGGCAGGGCACCGGACTTTAGAACAACCGCAAGATCAGGCGCTTCCTGAGCGGACACACCCGTAATCTGCCCTTCTCCAACAATTCTGTCATTTATTGTTGCAACTAACTTCAGATTGCCGTCAAGCAACGTAGCAAGCTTTTCCCCAATATGTGAGCCGGTAAGCCTTGCAAATGCCTTTGAGCCCTTTCTGTTAAACTTAATTGCCACAATAGATTGATTCATCTGTCCGTATGTTACGTAGGCGTTTACCAAAAGCTCTCCCTTCTTGCTTGACAGAGCAGATTTTACTTCTAAAAGATACGGCTCTTTATAGGTTGTACCGTCAATTTTTGTTCTTACAAGATACGCCAGCTCATATCCGTCAGGTACTTTTCCCGCTAAAGCCTGTTTAATCTTATCGCCGTCTTCGCAAACAAGTTTAAATTCAAGCACAGCCTGACGTCTTATGATCTCTTTTATCCTCTCCGGCTCTCTAATACCCGGCAATTCTATAATTATTCTATTTTTTCCCTTGATTGGCATTACAACCGGTTCGGCAACCCCAAATTCATCTATACGATTGCGTATAACTATGAGTGCCCTTTCCTGGACATCTTTCGCCTCCTTTCGGGACAACCCTTCAGTGTCAACAGCAAGCACAAGATGGCTTCCACCCTGAAGATCAAGACCAAGATTAATAAGCTTTTGGGGTAAGAATCTCTTTAAGAATATAGGGATGTTGCCGTAGAACTTTGCGTGTTTTAAAAGATCATTAACTGCAAATACTTCCTTCGTCGGCAGTGTAAACGTAATGGTATTCTCTTTTTCGTCAATCTGAGTGGATAGTTTATGTATTTCCTGTTTCCCCAGACGAGTTTTTACTATATTTGACACCCTGCCAAATGCTGTGATCGGCTCTACGTTCTTGGGAAGATTTACAAAATCAAGCTCCAGAGAAAAATAGCCGCAGCCGTCCTTATTTATGCCGGTCTTTATTTCGTTTTCCGGGAACGCGCTCTGCAGCCACACAGGAAGAAAGTGCCCATAAATCCCTGTCGACGGCAAATTGCACACTATGCTGACGACGACAACCGCTGCAACTAATATTATTCGCCACCTGAGAGATTTCATCATGTTTGATCAGCTTTCTTTTCCACGCGGCTTATTGCGCTTCTCGCAAATTCTATCTTCACGTTATCGGCAACCTTTATGACCAGGGATTTTTCCTTTGTGCCTACAACCATGCCGTAAATACCCCCACTAGTAATTACTTTATCTCCTTTTTCTACTTTTGATATCATTTCTTTGCGCTCTTTCTGCTTCTTCTGCTGAGGTCTGATCGTTAAAAAATAGAAAATCCCGAATATCAGCGCCATCATAATTAAAAATCCGAACGGATTTCCCTGTCCCTGCTGAGGAGCTCCTCCCACTCCACCCGCGCTTCCCATTGCATAAAGTACACTTAACATTTTCGCCTCCTTTTGCTTTTATCTAAAATCATTCTAAGAGTTCACTAAATAACATATTTGAGAACAATTTTAAAGAACTAATTTCCACACATACTGCTCCAGAAACGCTTTCTTAAAATCCAAAAACCTGTTTTCAGAGATAGCTTTTCTGGCATCTTTAATGAGTTCCGTTAGAAAATATAAATTATGAATAGAAGTTAGTCTGAGCCCTAGAATTTCACGCGTATTGAATAGGTGCCGAATATATGCCAGGGAGTAATTCCTGCACGCATAACAACCACATTCAGCTTCTATTGGCCCGTAGTTTCTTATATGTTTCGCATTTTTTACGATTAGCTTTCCTCTTCTTGTGAACACTGTGCCGTTTCTTGCGTTACGTGTAGGCATCACACAATCAAACATATCAATGCCAAGTCCTATGCATTCCAATAGATCCCGCGGATCTCCCACTCCCATTAAATAACGAACCCTGCATTCGGGAATAAAACGAAGTGTGTGTTGAGCAATTTCGTACATTAATGATCTTTCCTCTCCCACACTCAACCCGCCGATAGCATAGCCGGGAAAACCTTCTTTAACTAATTCATTTGCACATCTTTCCCTCAGATCTTTATGCATCCCTCCCTGAATAACGGGAAACAAAAGTTGTCTTCGATTTGCATGAGCACTTTTACATCTCTCCGCCCACCTACATGTTCTTTGCATGGCAATTTCGGCATAATCATGTTCGCATGGATACTGGATACATTCATCTAAATTCATTATTATATCTGCGCCAAGATCATTTTGAATTCTGATGGATTCTTCAGGAGTTAGGAAAATTCTTTTACCATCTATATGTGATTGAAACTCTGCTCCCTCATCCGTGATTTTCCTTAGATCCGAAAGACTAAAGATTTGGTATCCTCCGCTATCTGTTAATATGGGAGCATCCCAATGCATAAATTCGTGCAGACCTCCGGCTTCTTTTATGATTTTTGTCCCGGGTCTCAAGGTCAAATGATAGGCATTGCAAAGGATTATCTCTGCGCCAATATTGATGAGCTCCTCGGGAGACAAGGTCTTTACAGTTGCCTGCGTACCTACGGGCATAAATATTGGAGTACGGACCTCGCCATGCGAAGTAACAAGCTTCCCAATTCTTGCCCCGCTGTTTTTATCTTTGCGAATTATTTTAAATGGATTAACCATGTGTGTAAATATATCACAAAAATCTATCAAAGAACACATAGGACAGAGAAAACACTTGCCCAAGAAATGTCTTTTTGATAGAATTTGCTGGTCATTTTTATGTGCTCAAATGCGCGCTGTATCCAAATACGTGCTGGGGATAACTTATGGATAACTTTTCTTATGTGGTCAGACATTTTTCCCATACAAAAAATTGGCGTGTTGTCGTTGATCAATTATCCGCTTTGTTTTTGTTTTTCACTAATCCACTGCTATCTAACAAGTTAGGTTGTTTAGGCGAAGTTGTGTTTGCCGACAAGAGCCTTCTGCCTTTATACTGTCTAATGGCTTGCGCCCGTGAAGGTTTCACTATTTATGCATTTGTGGATAACTCGTAGTTGATAAGGAATTTAATATGAAGATAGACTCGGAACTTCTTTGGCATAAAATGGTTGCGTATATTCAAGAAAAATCTACCGGACAAAGTTTTGAGATATGGGTAAAAACCATAAAGCCCGTGTCTTTTGCTAAAAACATACTCGTTTTAGAGGTGCCTAGTGATTTTATTGAAAACTGGTTAAGGGAAAAATACATGGATTTACTTACAGAATCCATTGCGAACGTTACGGGCGAATCTGCTTTTATTAATTTTACCACACCCGAAGTTAAATATATTCCTAAACGAAAACGCGCCCACAGTATTAAAAGAATTATATCTGAAGATAGATTACATGCCTCTGACATTGGCAGCATATTTAATCCCAGATACACCTTTAATAGCTTTGTAGTTGGCTCCAGTAATCGTTTTGCGCATGCCGCATCGCTTGCTGTAGCACAATCTCCGGCAAAGGCTTATAACCCCCTATTTATCTATGGAGACGTCGGATTGGGGAAGACTCACTTAATGCAAGCAATTGGCCACTTTATTGCAAGTAAAAAAACAAAGAAAAAGGTCGTATATATATCCAGTGAGAAGTTTACAAATCAGTTTATAGAGGCCATTGGAAATGGAAAAATAAACCAATTTAGAAAAAAGTATAGAAAAGTAGATATCCTTTTAATAGATGATATTCATTTTATAGCCGGCAAGGAAAGCACACAGGAGGAATTTTTTCACACTTTTAACGACCTTTATGATGCTCACAAACAAATAGTTATATCCAGTGATAAACCGCCAAAAAACATCCCTATTTTAGAAAATCGCCTTATCTCAAGATTTGAATGGGGATTGATAACAGATATTCAACCTCCTGACTTAGAAACCCGCATAGCTATATTGCAAAAAAAAGCTGAACTTGAGGGACTTTCTATGCCTCAAGACGTTGCGTACCTCATTGCCGATAACATAAAAACCAATATAAGAGAATTGGAGGGGGCATTGGTTAGGCTCATCGCGTTCGCTTCTCTGACCGGTGAAAAAATTGATATTAACCTTGCTAATACCGCCTTAAAAGATATAATTAATTACAATAAAAATAGGTATATAAATATCGATTCTATTAAGGAAAAAATAGTAGAGTATTTTAAAATAAGACCATCGGACCTTGTCTCAAATAGGCGAAGTAGAAATATTGTTCTACCAAGACAGATTGCTATGTATATATCACGAGAGTTAACTGATTTATCCCTGCCAGAAATTGGGGCATCATTTGGAGGAAAAGATCACACAACTGTGATGCATGCGTGTACCAAAATAAAAGAAAAGATAAAAAGTAATAATAATTTTAGAGAAATAATAGATAAAAT
>DAOVHI010000045.1 GCA_030671985.1 bacterium | reverse complement strand
CATAATTAGCAGGGCTTTATCCTTACAATCTCCAAACTTCCTGCTAAACACCTGACATGATTTATACGGTTTATAACCATGTATCCCAAATTCCAAGCCTACATATCTGATTTTTTTAACAACATAATTGTATATAGCTCTAATCTTGTCAATTTCCGTAGTCTTGTTTTCTATTAATGAAGCGACTGTCTTTTTTATTTCAGGAGACGATTCCATCTGGTCGATTATAAGATCGGAGTACCATTTGGCTACATCAGACCAAGATTTAAATGTAGATACAAGCAGATACGGAGTGATTTCTTGGTAAGGAGGCATATTCAGCTCTTTCTCTATTTTCTTGATGTCTCTTTTTTCCCAGATATAGCTAATAGTATCTGCATGTTTATCATGAATTTTTTGCGGAACGATGTTGAGCTTTGGACTGTAAAAGTAGAATTTGCGATGTTTCGGAGCAATAAGAATGTATTTAGAACAAACCATAGGATTTGCAGCTTTAAATGAGAATATAGTTCCAAAGTAATCGCCGTATATATTGCCTCTCATATCATTAATCTTGTATGCAAAATCAATAACGTCGCCTTTTTCAAGAGAGTTGAACTTAACGGTTTTTCTTTTATAGTCATAATATAGCTTGTGCTGTGGATTTGATGTGGATACGTCAGAAAATTTATAATGGTCTATTATTGTTCCGTCTTTTTTTACAATACGCGCTTTCTTAATAATAACTTCCTGATCTCCGGGGGCATAGTATATGTTCAGATGATTAAAATCCTTTACTCCTTTATCCGTAAGAACTTTAATAACCTGATGCACATATTCAGACGAAGTGCCATCCGCGTATACACGAGAGATTGCTTTATCAAGCAGATAAACGGCTTCACTATCAGCATATTCAAGGTTATTCGCAGAACTGATTATTGACGTTATATCTTCCGCAAAATTGTCTTCATAAGCTTCTTTCTTTGGACTCACGAATTCCTCATATTTCCTGAGCCATGTATAGTCGGGTTTTATTTCCAAAGCCTTATTGACAAATTCCTCAAACTTTTCGTAATTACCGATGCGTCGATACAAGAGCCCCAAGCTTGAAAGTATTTTATAATTCTCGGGACAGATTATCATTGCCTGCTTGCATATCCTTACAGCCTTGTGAAATTGATATCTATCGGCATATATCTTTGCTATCCTGAGTGGGATATTAGTATTATACGGATTCAATGCTCTCATTTCACGCAGTCTGCTCAATGTCTCCGAATCCCTGCTCATATTTAGTAGAATTCTAATGATTTTATATCTTGCATAATTGTCCGTAAAATCTATCTCTAAAAGCTTTCGGAGTTGTTCCAATGTTTCCTCCGGTGAATTATGATGTTCATAATAGCGAATTATACTATTCCGTGTTTCTCTCTTATATGCAGAAGCATTTTTTATCTTTTCAAGCAAAGGAGGAATAAGCGGAGTCAAACCCTGTTTTGAGTAAATAGAGATTTTTAGACAAATTGCAGGGAGGAATGACGGATTCATATCAATGCATTTATTAATCAGACTCAAGGCTTTTGTCAGGTTATCAGCGTTCAGATAATATTCTGCTAATTGATAGAAGGCTGTTGTGAAATCAGGATCTAATTCAATGGTTTTCTCAAGAAGTTCCCTTCTTTTATTTGGCTGATGCGCAAGATTTGCTCCAAGATATGTATAAAATGGATTATTGGGATTCAACTGAATGGCTTTTGTTATGCATAACAAATCCTTATGTTCGGTTTCATCGTACGGCAGACTTTTACTGAGAAGATATGCCAAATAATAATAAAGCTGCGCATTATCCGGATCGGCGTTAATGCTCTCTTCAAGACGGGCTATATTCCATGAGCTAATTTTGCCGGTATCTTTCACGGTGGCATATTTTGCTATCTTTATATTAGGTGAATTTGTACTGACCTTTAATCCAGATATACGATTGCCATTTGGAGAGGTTATTCTGAATAGCAATCCCCACTTCCCCTGTTTTTGACATAGCTTGATCAGGACTTTGTTCCAACCTTTGTTAAGAGAAACCGTTACATTGCTCTGATCAAATCGAGCAGAGTGATAATTGTTATCGCTTAAAATCAGACCGTTGTTTACCCATATCTTAATTGCGTCATCATTTCCTATTCTAAATGCAACTTCTCTTTTCTTATTTGATTTAACGAATGTTAACAGATATGCGCAGGTGTTCTTATTTGGTCTGAAAATAGCTCCAAGGTTAACGAATCCTGACGGAGACTCAATGTTTGTATGTCTCCATTTTACTTTTCTGTCCTTGCCCTGATATTCGGAAGAAATTTTTATTTCAGTTTCAGGCGGGTATTCTCTCTCAAAACCAGTTTTTCCGTCATTATCAAAAGGCCCTATTGCAAACCAGTTCTGAATAAAACCCAGTTTTTTACATAAGCTCTGCGCCTTATTAATTTTTCCATTCTCAAGATATAGCTGCAGCATAAACCATTCAGCAAGAGATTTTAGTGATGGATCGGATGTTTTATCTTTTCTTATATATTCGCAGATTTTTAGGACATCTGTTTTATTGCTGATGCTGAAGCGCATATCAAGAATTTTTCTTAGATATACCTCCTGCTGTACGGCGTTAGAAGTATTTCTAACTAGTTTTTCATACGATATAAAAGCCCCGCCGCAATTTCCCCTCGCTTCCTCAGACAGTCCTGCTTTTTCCAACGCCGATATATCTTCTATTTCCGGTGTTGAATAGGCAGTGATGCTGATAAAAAGCATTGAAAGAACAACGAATAAAATTTTTAAATTAATCTTTATAGAACGCATCTTACAGTACAAATCCCCTTCACAAATCCTTCATCAATATAACATCTCACAGCTTTGCAAGCAATGAATTAAAAACTGTCAAGCGGACTTTTGAATAATATTTCTTGACGTTTTATATAATTGCTTGCTACCGTAACAAAACGAGGGTAGCGGTTCAATGATATATGTTACATGGATAAAAACATGAATAAAGATATAGAAAAAATCATGCAAGAACTAGCTGAAGGTTGCGATCAAATAATTGCCAATCCCAACGATATTGAAAAGTTGCAAAGTCAAGGTATAAACTTTGATGCTATTTCATCTCAAACAATAAGTGATCTTTTCGAGCAAAGAAAAGAAAAAGCACATATTATAGCACCGCTTTTGCCAGCTTTACCCAAAGGATTACCATCAGCTATTCAAGCACTATACCAAGAAATCAGAGAGTGCATATTTTTCGGATTGAACGGAGCCGCAATCACAATGTCCTCTATTTTAATCGAGTACATCATAAAACATGTTACATATATTACTGAATCTAACGGCTATCAAAATGCTGATCCGCAGAAATGGGATGACTTTGAAGACATGGAGCTTTCGAAAGCAATAAACCGTGCAGGAAAAGCAGGATTATTAGATTCAAAAATGAAGAAAAGGCTACATTCCTTTAGAAACACAATTAGAAATCCGTATAGCCATTATAATATTAAAAAAATTACAAAAAATGTTATTGCCGAGAAAGTAAAACAACTCGATATCAATACAGGGGAAGTAAAAGAAATGGATATTGCTGCAAAAGATAGCCCAATGATTCAAACACAAGTCAAACCAATAATGGACGAAAATAACGTTTTATCTGTTTTCAATTTTGCAGATGAAGTAGTTAAATATCTATTACCAAAAATTAAAAAATACCATGTAACAAAGCAATCCACCTGACCTTACAGCGCGTTCGGCGCTTTCAGGCAGGTGAGTTTGAATGTACAGAGAGATAAGGAGCAGTGGCAGCTCTCCTCGGACAGCTTTCTGAGTTACCAATATTCCCGTTCGGGAACATTAGAAGCCAAAAGACTTGCATGTAACAAAATATTACCGTGCGGTAATATTTTACTTGACAGGCACTCTATGGCATTGTGTATTTTCAATCGATAACATGAATACTAAAAATCCAGAAATTTCCCATTTTTCTCAGATAATAGTGTATAGTTGTCAAGAATAAATGGGTAATAATTAGAAAAAGAGAAATATATGACAAATAAAAAAACATTTGAAAATCTTGGACTTTCAGCAAAAGCGTTGGACGCAATTAATAAAAAGGGGTTCGAAGAGCCAACGGCAATTCAGTCTATAACTATCCCCATAATGCTAAGAGATGATACAAATATCATCGCTCAGGCCCAGACAGGGACAGGCAAAACAGCTGCGTTTGGACTGCCCCTGATAGAAATGGTTAGCCTTGATTTTAAAACAGTTCAGGCGCTGATCCTTGTTCCTACACGAGAACTTGCCATTCAGGTATCGGAAGAAATTAATTCACTCAAAGGAGACAAGGATATCAAAATAGTACCAATTTATGGCGGGCAGTCTATTGATCAGCAGTTACGCAGTCTAAAAAAAGGTGTGCATATTGTAGTTGGGACTCCGGGCAGGGTAATAGATCATCTTAAAAGAAAAACGTTAAAGATCGGAAAAATTGAGCACCTGATACTCGATGAGGCGGATGAAATGCTTAATATGGGATTCATTGAGGATATCGAAAAAATAATGGCGCATACAAATCCCGACAAAAGAACTCTGTTGTTTTCCGCAACAATACCAAAAAGAATAAAAACCCTTGCGCGCAAATACATGAACGGTTACGAGCTTCTTACGGTTAAGAAAGAGCAATTGACAACAAATCTGACGGAGCAAATATACTTTGAGGTAAAAGCCTCTGATAAATTTGAGGCGCTGTGCAGGATAATTGATATTGAAGACAATTTTTACGCTTTGGTTTTTTGCAGAACAAAGAATGATGTTGATTCTGTTGTGGCTCATTTAATTGATAGAGGATATGACGCAGGAGCTATTCATGGAGATTTTTCACAGGCGCAAAGAGAAAAAACTCTTGGGAAATTTAAGAAACAAAAAATAAATATTCTTGTAGCAACAGACGTTGCAGCACGTGGAATTGATGTCAATAACCTTACTCATGTTATAAACTATTCATTACCGCAAGACCCTGAATTATATGTTCATCGAATAGGCCGCACGGGAAGAGCAGGGAATGAGGGCACCGCTATTACGTTTATTACTCCCAGCGAGTATAAGCGATTGATGTTCATACAGCGTGTTGCCAAGACTGATATTAAAAGATCAAAAGTACCAGAAGTAGAGGACATTATCAAAGCCAAAAAGAAAAAGATATATGATGATCTGGCTGCTATTCTTGAAGACGATATTGATACTGAATATTATAACTGGGCTAAGCAATTACTTGGAGATAATAATCCGACGAAAATATTAGCTGCCATACTTAACTATGGCTTCGGAAGAGAACTTAGCCCCGATTCATATGGTGAAATAAAAGAGGTTGGCTCGAAGGGGAAACAGCTTGATCAACAGGGTAAAGCAAGACTTTTTGTTGCGCTTGGTAAGAGAGACAAGATTAATGCCAAAAAACTTGTTGAGCTTATTATGAACAGAGTTTCAATTAAGTCCAAACAAATTAGCGATATACAGGTGATGGAAAGATTCTCTTTTATAACTGTTCCCTTTGAAAAAGCAGAGGAAATCGTTGTCAGCTTTAAAAAGAAGGGTCGTCAACCACTGATCTCTCATGCCAAGAAAAACTAAATAGAATATCTGTGAAGATTACAACGATTGGTTTTATGGTTTCTGTTTTGCTCGCTCTTATTGTATCTGTTCATCAATTCATGATTCATCCCGTGTCTCCCGCGTTTGTTTGCCCTTCCCCATTTGAGTTGCAGACGCATAGAGAACGCCGTCCTGTCTACGTGGAGGGATTTATTCATCAGGAAGGAATAACACCTTCCGTTCACGCATCCACGCTTACCTCTTTGACGAATGGAAATGTACTTGCCGCATGGTATGGTGGAAGCCGCGAAGGCGCTGTTGATGTGGTCATTTACGGGGCTGAATATAATTCCGCAGGGAAAACCTGGGGGGCTGTTCGAAAAATTATAGACCCTGAGAAAACAGGGAAAGAAACGGGACGCTTTGTTCAAAGACTTGGTAATCCTGTTTTATGCTCCGATGATCAAGGAGGCGTTGGATTGTTTTATGTGAGCATTTCAGCAGGGGGTTGGTCGTACAGTTCGATTAATTTTATTCGTTCCTGTGATGGTGGGACGACATGGGCTCCCGCCCGTCGATTGGTTACCTCTCCGGTTCTTAATCTCGGGACGCTTGTAAAATCTGCGCCTCTGAGATTTTCTGATGGTTCCATTGGCTTACCCGTTTATGCCGAATTTATTGGAAAGTTTGGTGAACTTTTACGGGTGAACCGATTGGGGCGGGTTTTAGATAAGCGGCGCATTTCTTCAGGAAAAAGATCCATTCAACCGGCAGTTGTTCCTTTGGGAAAAAAGAAAGCGGTGGCACTGTTTCGAAACTGCGGCGAAGAAGAGGATCGTCGTATTCTGCGAACGGCCAGTTACGATGGCGGTGAATCATGGTGCGCGCTGAGCCAACTGAATTTGCCGAGTCCTGATGCGGCCGTTGCTCTTCTACCAATCGGAGGCAAAAAGCTGCTTTTGGCGTTTAATAATAGTTCGCGGGGACGTTACAATCTCTCATTGGCAATTTCGGAAGACGGCGGAAACCAATGGCGAATTATTCGTGTGATTGAAAATGGATCCGAGCGAGAACGATTTTCTTATCCGTTTTTAATAGAGGCGTCCGATGGTTTGTTTCATCTAACTTACACATGGAATCGCCGACGAATCAAGCATGTCTACTTTAATCGTGCATGGATTGAGGAGCAGATTCGATGACCACATTCATTCGTCAGATCTTTGGATTTGCTGGATGCTTCCTCTTACTGAGCCATCTTTGTGCCTATGTATTGCGGCGCTATAAGGAGCGCGCATTTTATCGGTGGACTGTCATTGCTTTGCCTCTGTTTCTGCTTGTACTGCCGGTAGGCGTTTTTACCGTTGCGGAATATATGCGCGGAATCGTTGGTGAGTTAAGCATGATTACTCTTTTTATCATGGGAGCGGTGCTTTGGCATCGTCTGGGCGGAAAACGTTTGATTGATAGTAATTCGCTTCGGTTCCTGCAGATTGCAGTCATAACGGGCGGCATACTTCTTTATCCGATGACATTAGGAGTCACAATGATGGATCCATATCGGTTTGGGTATTTACGGGGAGTTGCGCCTCTTCTCATGATTCTGATTGCTCTTGGCGCATGGGGGATCAAGCGCCGCGCGGCGGCTTTCGTAATTATACTAACTCTTCTCTTGTTTCATTTGCGAATTATGGAATCAACAAACCTGTGGGATTACTGCCTTGACCCATTTTTGTTTCTATATTTTTGTGTCTCTCTCCTTTTTACAAAATATATCTTGTAACGTCGATATCCTCCACAAATCCTTCCAGTTTTTTCTTTACGTATGCTGCATTTATGGATATTTTTTTGCCGCTCTCCTCAGGCGCATTGAAGGATATCTCCTCAAGCAGTTTTTCCACAATAGTATAGAGGCGTCTGGCACCTATGTTCTCTGTCTCCTGATTTACTTTAAATGCCATAGAGGCAATTTCGCGAATAGCATCTTTTGTGAAATTAATCGTAACATTTTCTGTTTTCAGAAGTGCAGTGTATTGTTTAATCAATGCGTTACGAGGTTTCGTGAGGATTTTCTTGAAATCATCTTCGCTTAAACTTGAGAGTTCAACTCTTATTGGAAATCTTCCTTGCAGTTCGGGGATAAGATCTGAGGGTTTACTCACATGAAAAGCACCGGCCGCTATAAATAGAATATGATCTGTTTTTACCATTCCGTATTTTGTCGCAACAGTTGTTCCTTCCACAATAGGCAATATGTCTCTTTGCACTCCCTCCCTTGACACATCAGGTCCGGATTGCGATTTAGCGCCTGCAATTTTATCAAGCTCATCAATAAATACTATACCGGAATTTTCCACTTTGGATATAGCAGTACGGATAATTTCATCCATATCAAGCAGTCTTTCTGCTTCTTCCTGGGCGATGATACGCCTAGCTTCCTTAATCGTTGTTTTTCTTTTCTTACCCTGTTTAGGCATCATTTTGGAGAACATGTCCTGAAAATTTATTCCCATTTCTTCTATGCCTGAACTTGAAAAAATCTCAACCATGGGCATTGTGTGACTTCTTGTCTCAAGTTCAACCATTCTATTATCAAGTTTGCCGTCAGCAAGTCTCATTCTTAGCTTTTCCCGCGTTCTTTTAATTTGAGCTTCCTTTTCCTTATCATCAGTTTTGCTTTTTGCAGGGGGCAGAAGCAGATTCAGCAGTCTTTCCTCTGCAAGCTCAGAAGCCTTGATTTCAACACGAAGGGTTTCGCTGTCCTTTATCATTTTTACTGCAAGATCAGTCAGATCCCTTATCATAGATTCTACGTCTCTGCCAACATAACCAACCTCCGTATATTTTGACGCCTCAACCTTAAGGAATGGCACCTGAGCCAATCGCGCGAGACGTCTGGCAATCTCCGTTTTTCCTATACCTGTTGGTCCGATCATAATAATATTTTTTGGGGCGACTTCATCGCGCAGTTCCAAAGGCAGCTTCTGTCTGCGCCATCTATTCCTTAAAGCTATAGCGACAGACTTCTTTGCATCGTTTTGTCCGATAATATATTTATCAAGTTCTTTTACAACTTGTTTTGGTGTCAGTGCATCCATTAGAATTTTCTCCCTAAAGTTTTTCTACAACTATCTGATCATTCGTATATATGCATATTGAAGATGCTATTAAAATTGCCTCCTTAACAATCTCGGCTGCTGAGAGGTCTGAATGTTTTATCAGCGCTTTAGCTGCAGCAAGCGCATAAGGACCTCCTGAACCTATTGCTAATATTCCGTCACTTGGTTCAATAACGTCACCTGTTCCGGATATAAGAAGCGAATAGTCCTTATTAACAACGGCAAGTAAAGACTCCAGCCGTCTTAGAACTCTATCTGTGCGCCAGTCTTTTGCAAGCTCAATTGCAGATCGCTGAAGATTACCGCTGTACTCTTCCAGCTTTTTCTCAAATCTTTCAAATAGAGTAAAAGCATCTGCTGTTGCTCCTGCAAAACCAACCAGTATCTGATCATTATATAATCTGCGCAGTTTTTTCGCGTTCTGTTTCATAATGGTTTCGCCTTGTGTAACTTGACCATCGCCGCCTATAGCCACTTTTCCCTTGTGTCTTACAGTAAGGATTGTAGTTGAACGTGTCATCTTTTTTCCCCTCCCTGAACCGGTTTTTTAAATCACGAAAAATCTCCCATCAATATAACACCTTGCTGTCCTGCAAGCAATGAATTAAAAACCACTTGCAAATGATAGTATCATGTTATACTGCCTCAATTTTAGGAGTAAAAATTAGATAATGATGCTATTTAGAGAACTGGGAATTATTGAGCCTATCTTAAAGGCTCTCAAAAAAGAAAATTATATTGAGCCTACATCAATACAAGTTAAAGCCGTTCCACTCATTCTAAAAAGAAATGATGTATTAGGTAGCGCTCAAACTGGGACAGGTAAAACGGCTGCTTTTGCTATTCCAATCCTGCAGCATCTCTTTCTTGCCAGTCAGCAAAATAACAGCTCGCGCAAAATTAAGTCGCTCATCGTAACTCCCACACGCGAATTGGCGATTCAGATTGCAGAGAGCTTTACAACGTATGGAAGATTCACAGGAATTAAAAATACAGTCGTTTTCGGTGGCGTGAAGCAAAATGCACAAACGAATGCACTTCGCAAAGGGGTCGATATTCTCGTTGCAACACCTGGAAGGCTTCTGGACTTAATAGATCAGGGTTTCATCAGATTGAATACCATCGAATACTTTGTACTGGACGAAGCTGATCGGATGCTAGACATGGGTTTCATCAACGACATTCGAAAGATCATCGCCAAATTACCAGTGAAACGGCAGTCTTTGTTTTTTTCAGCGACAATGCCGAAAAATATTGTAGAACTTTCAAGGAAAATCTTAAAAAACCCTAAGAAGGTTGATATAAGCCCGGTTTCCTCTGCAGCTGAAACTATACAGCAATATCTTTATTATACAAAT
>DAOVHI010000049.1 GCA_030671985.1 bacterium | reverse complement strand
TTGCAATGGAACATCGGCATTTGTTTTGAAAATCACGTTATCGTCGCTCTCATTTACGAAACGCAATTCCCCTTTATATTTCTTATGTCCGTTTGTTAAACTCACGTATACATGTAAGGAAGAATGAGTTGCAGGAAATGACGAGGATTGTATGCGATTAAAAAGCCCTATCAATGACATTTTTTTGCTAACTTCATCTCTAATAATATCATCACATATGTTTATTGCTAATACGATGGGTTTCATTTGGGAACCTTTTTTCTAGGTTATCTTTCTTAAAATCACTCTATGATTACTCAAATTATAGAGAAGGTGAAATGGATTGTAAAGAAATAAAATTATGCCTATCTATGTGGTGCGCTCAAATTGTAAGAGCGTTCAGAACTTGAAGCGTAAACAATGCGAAAATTGTCAAAAGATTCTCTACCTTTATCCACAGGGATCCTGAGCCCTTTTCCCTTCTACCAAGGGCCAAGCATGCCGCAAAGTGGAATGGGAATTCGAAAAACGTATGCAAACAGTATCGCGACTAGTAGGCTTGATACTACCGCTACTACTGCTCCCCTTATCGCATCATTCACAATTACGCTCCACAAAAAGGCATAACGCCTCACATCACCGGCAGCATAAAGCAGAGCGAGGAACGAGCAACGCTTTTTGCAGTCCGAGTGCATGTGATTGTTATGTTCTTGTAATTACCAATAAACAGGATCATTGAATTCCTTAACACATGTGGGGCGTTCATTGATGGCTGGAATTGACTCTCCCGATAAAGATTGACCCAGCCAGCCTACTGGCATTGATAGCGTTAGCGGAGCCTGAATGACATTTTCTGAAAGCACCTGAAATCCCACCTTTGAATAAAAGGATGGGTCGCCATATGTGATAGCAACATTTACAGAGCTTTTTTTAAGCTCATTAAGCCCATAATTGATTAGTGCCTGTCCGATGCCTTTTCCCTGATATTTAGTGCTTACTGCAACTGGAGCGAGCATGTAAACCTGAATAGGCACTTTAAACTGAAGGCGAGTAAAGAAAATAGAGCCAATGAGTGATTCATTTTCATATAAGCCGAAACAGATTGTTTCTTCATTGTCGATGGTTGACGCCAACTCTGAGGAAAGTTTGCCAATCAATTTTCCTTCCTCTTTGCCCTCAGATGAGGTGAATACAGAAGTGAAAAGCTCTGTGATTTCTTTTTTGTTTTTACTGCCAAGAACTTGGTAATTCATACCTCACCTTTAATTATTACTGCACTTATCGTTTTAGGAGCATAACATATATCATTGAGCCGCTACCCTCGTTTTGTTACGATAGCAGACAATTGTGTAAAATATCAAGAAATATATTCGAAAAACGAGCTTGGCTTTTCCGGTTTGCATAGCTATGCCTATTATTAAGTTGGTAGCTGTATAATAATGAGTTTTATTATTTCGGAGATTTAACAAAAGAGGTCGCTGTCCCCTTTTATTATTTAACCAAAATCACGAATGGGCATACTACTTGGCCTAGTAAGTTGGCCAATCGCTGCTTTTGCAACCAGTTCGGTCCATCTTGAGATGAAACTTTCTTCATCCTCTCCATCGATTGGGAATGGCCCATAAGCAACGTTTACAAAATGGGTTATGTTCCCTAGCGCGAAGTCAATATCAGCTTTATAGCCTTTCAAGCCGAACGGTTCGTTTTTCCTGCTTCTTGATTGCGCATGAATCCAAAATGAAACCTCGTACCATCGGAATCCGTTCCCATCCTTACGATCGGCAAATAGAAGTGAAGCAGACCACGTGTAGGAATTTATTTGACTGCTGCAACAAGTCACATCAATTATTGACCATCCAAGAACGTCCCATCCTGTGTATTGATATGGCTTTTCCCCTCGAACATATGAGGAGACAAGCCTCGCAGGTTTTGACATAAACCCAAGTTCAGCTTTACCAAACTGAAGTCCTTTATAATTAATTTTTACACTTTCAGATGAGTCACTAATCTTTGAAAAAAGACGATCTTTTATTGCCATTAATTCAGTTTCTGCGTCTTTAAACAGTGCGTTACGCTCATTATATAAAGTAGTAGCTGCCTGACGTTCTGCTTCCTCTCTTGCTTCTATTTCTTCCACTTGTTTAGCAGCCTCATCAATTGATGAATGTATTACATTATTGTCTTTCTGGGCGGTATTGAGTTCTAATAATACTCGTGCGCATCGCTCAAGCGTTGGCCTTGCATTTGGTAGTTTCCTTAGCATGTGGGAAACAAATGCTGAAAAACGTGGAGGCAAAACAGTTATTGGGGCTGGTGTTGAATGTAAATGGCTTTCTCGAATATCATCGATCGAACCTAAAAATGGTGGCTGACCAACAAATAGAGCGTGAATAACGCAGCCAAGAGCGTAGATGTCTGTTGCAGTAGTTGGCCTGTCCCCTTGCCACTGCTCTGGTGCTGCATATTTTGGAGTTAAACTATTTCGGAGAGTTTCAGCCGATGTCGAGTCTTCGATGAATTTCGCTATACCAAAGTCAGCAATTTTCCACTTGCCATCATGAAATAATACGTTCGCAGGTTTTAGATCACGGTGTGTTATGTCTTTAACTTCGGAGAGCCCAACGATAATGGCAGAAATGGCTACACTAGCAGTTTTCATATCAATAGCACCATTCGCTTCATCAATCTTGTCTTGAAGACTGAACTTACACACAGGCATTACGAGAAAATACCGATCAGATTCAGAATCTTGGCCGGCATCAATGATCTGGACAACGTGAGATAGCGACCTCTGCATCAATTGCCGCCCAATTGTCAGCTCTCTATGGGCGACCTGATTTGCATTAAGTTTCAATCGTTTTACAGCGACATCTCCGTCCGCACCACGACCATGGAATACCTCTCCAAATCCTCCAGCTTTTCCAAGAGGACAAGCATCATCATATTCCCATTCTCCTTTATGCAACCTAATAATATGTACTGCCATTAGTTGTGTCCCTTATCCACAATGATCAGATCTAGCTTTTCAACCTAACATTAGCCATTGAACGTTTGCTACTACTATATTACCATAGCTCAAATTGCTTAAAACCTCAATAAAAATGATAGACAAAATATGTATTGATGGTAATAATAGAAGATCAATGCATTGCGGAGTGTTATGAGCAGTTCTAAACATAGAAAAGTAGAAACAAGCACAATATGAAATAAAGAGAAAGAATTATTTAGGCGAACTGTCCCGAATAACGTCGAGTACATTCGTCTGAATACTGATGAAGTATGAAATGTTGCGAAAATTGTTTTGTTGATAGGTACTTGAAGAAGCGCATTCGCTCTGATGGTAAAATTGGAGATTGTGAGTTCTGTGCATCTAAGAGTATTTACACGATTAACCCTTTCGAGTTGTACGAGAATTTTGCTGAGCTTCTTGAGTTATATGAGCCTGTCGAGGAGGGCGAGCATTATGATCGTGGAATGAATAAAGAAGCGATTGATGTGGGAGATTCGTTACCTCAAGCAATTCAGGATGACTGGGGGGACATTTTTAACTATGACAAATTGGACTTGTACAATCAGCAATGTGACCTTCTCGATGAGATTCGTATAGGCTCGGGTCACTATGATTACAAATGTCCGCCTGCGCCAAGCAATGAACTATGGGCATCCAAAGACAAGAGTCTCTTCCATGTCTCTGAAGAAGAACAGTGGAGTGGATTCTGCCAACATATCAAATACGACAGAAGATTTATACTGAAGCCGAAGGGATTGACTCCAATCGCTGATCCGAAAGACTGGTTACCTCTTTTACTGCCAGTGCTTGAAATGCCTCTCTCTGCAGGAAGTATAATTTACCGAGCTCGAATAAATCCCAAAGAAGGGATACCTAAACCTCTTGAACCTGAACTAATGAATGCACCCCTTCCGAATAAGACGCGTAGTGGTCGCATCAATGCTCTCGGCATTCCTGTGCTTTATACAGCTCTTGAAAAAGCTACAGCGATAAGCGAAGTTTGCCCTGAAAAGGGCGCATATGTCACTGTAGCGACTCTTCATATCAAAAGCTTTGTTCGCCTTGCGGATCTCACTTCAGTGCCAAGAATCCCAAGCCCGTTTGCCTGTGAAGGAGAGAAGCTTTCCACGGTGATCAGACAAAACGCTTTACTCTCTTGTTTAGATCATGCATTGTCTATACCGATTCGAAAGGACGATTCTGATATCGAATATGTACCAACACAATACCTGGCTGAGGTTATCAAGAATGCTAATTACGATGGTATCTTATATGCAAGTTCTCTTTTCACGGGAGGAAAGAATATCGCCTTGTTTGAGCCTAGTGTTGTCAGAATTGAACCAAACACGGAATTGTTTAGGGTAACGAATGTCTCGTGCTCATTTGAATTACAAAAATAACTATCTATAAAACTCCACGCTCTTACGGACGTGGTATCTTCAAAATTCAAGTTCTGCTTGTTTCGGGATTCTTTTTTCTTTGCATCTCAACTAATCCCTTCCTAATATCGAGGGGGAAGATGGCTCTCAAGTTACTCTATAGTTACTCTAAAAGAAAAGAGCTAGAAGAAAAACTCTCCTAGCTTATCCTTAACTCTTTGTGTATCAAGTTGTTAACTTGGTAGCGGGGATAGGATTTGAACCTATGACCTTTGGGTTATGAGCCCAACGAGCTACCAGACTGCTCCACCCCGCGATATATTGTATGTTGCCCGGCAAGGGCTCGAACCTCGAATCTCAGTACCAAAAACTGATGTGTTACCATTACACCACCGGGCAATTAAATTGCTATTATTAATTTTTTATTCGGTTTTCTCCACTTGATCGGCGTTGGGCTCTGTCTCTATTGACTGTTCAGGAGCAACTTCAGACTGCTCAGCACCGGATTCAGCGACTATAGGCGGTTCAACCGCAGGTTCAGTCTCAGGTTTAACTTCCTGAGGTAGCGCTGCCCTCTCTGCCTCATAAGCTTCTAATACCTTTGTTTGTAGATAGTCTCTTGTTTCCGAAGTTATTGGATGCGCCACATCCCTATGCTCATCTACTCTATCCTCCCCTTCTTTTCTTGGAGCACTCTGAAATTCCAAAGCTTTGCCGCACTGATTACAAAATTTACTTCTGAGAGAATTGCGATGACGACAGCCGGGACACGCCTCTCTTACCTGCCGAGACGGCATTGCCACAAACAATCCTTTTCTCCCATCAATTACTTTTAAATCTCTAACAACAAAAGAATTGTCAAAAATAATAGTTGCATATGCTTTTAGTTTGCTTCCCTCTCTATCCCTTAGTCTGACTTTTACCTCTGTGATTTCCATTGTAATTTACTCCTTAATTTGTTGTTTATCACTTTAGCAACTACTTGTCACATAACAAACTACTTCTGATTTTAGGTCATTAGAAATTTTTTCGGCTATTTTATAAGCCTTATTTTTGCTTGAGGCTATACCGAAAACCGCAGACCCCGTTCCACTCATTAAAGCACCTCTTGCTCCACAAGCTGTCATTTTCTCCTTAACGGTCTCAATAATAGGATATTCCTTAAGCACCACCCCCTCCAATCTGTTGAACAAATTATCCACTATACCCTTAAACTGCAATTTCTCAAGTGTTGGCAATCTAGCACTATTTATGTTTTTTGTCAACTCTCTATCCAGCCTTCCATATGCCCATTTTGTTGAAACGCTTATATTCGGAACAGCTAAAATAATCCATGTTTTAGGCACAGTAATCCATGTATGTATTTTTACTCCCCTGCCTTTTACCAGCGCAGTTTTACCATTAATGAAGAACGGGACATCAGAACCTATTTCCGCCCCTAATTCCTGCAGTTGTCTATTCTTTAGCCCGATATTCCAGAGTTGATTTAATCCTTTAAGAACTGAAGCTGCATTACTGCTGCCGCCTCCCAGACCGGCACCGACAGGTATCTTCTTATCAATTGTAATGGAAACTCCTTTTTTTATATTGAACTTTGTTATAAGCAGTCTTGCCGCTTTGTGTGCCAGATTGTTGTGATCAGACGGAATGCTGATTTCTTTATTTGGACAAAGAATGGTTATCCCTTCCAATCTGTCTTCCAACAAGATATTGTCGCATAAACTTATTTCTTGCATCAGGCTTTCTATTTCGTGGTAACCGTCATCTCTTTTCCATAATACTTCCAAGAATAAATTGACTTTCGCATGAGACTTTAAAGAAAGACTGCTCATTTAACCCGTCCTGTAATATCCGATATTTTGTTGAATTTGTTATCTCTCATATATATTTTAATTCCGTCTATAATCTCACAACAAGTATTAGGATTAACAAAATTTACTGTACCAAGAGCAACCGCGCTTGCTCCGGCGAGTAAAAATTCAATAGCATCGTCTGAAGTCACTATCCCACCCATACCAATTACAGGAATACTGACTTTTTTAGATGCTTCATAAACCATTCTTAACGCTACCGGTTTGACTGCAGGCCCTGACAGCCCGCCAACGACATTTGCCAGCTTAGGTTTTTTTGTTTGAATATCAATACTCATACCTATTAGAGTATTGATTAGAGATATTGCATCTGCGCCCCCGTCTTCTGCGGCTCCGGCAATTAGTGTAACGTCTGTAACATTGGGAGTAAGTTTAACAATCAATGGCAAGCCTGTAACCTTTCTTACCTTATTAACGAGTTTATAAGTTGTATCTGCATTCTGAGCAAACAGTCCTGAATGTTCTACATTTGGACAGGAAATGTTCAGCTCAAGACCTGACAATCCAATATCTTTCAGTAGTCCGGCAAGTTTTACAAAGTCTGTCTCATTTCTGCCTGAAATATTTGCTATGATCGGAACCTCATACTCTTTTAGCTTTGGTAACTTCTCTTTAATAAAAATTTTTGCTCCGGGATTTTGCAGTCCTATTGAATTCAGCATACCACTAGCTGTCTCCACAATTCTAGGTTGGGGATTACCAATCCTCGGTTCCAGCGTTACAGTTTTTGTAACGATTGCTCCAAAATTTTCTATATCTATTAGCTGCGAATACTCCAAGCCGTATCCAAATGTGCCGGAAGCCGTCATTACCGGATTTTTCATTTTTATCCCGGCAATGTTTACATCAAGACTTAACTGTTTCATAAATCCTCCCAAATAACTTCTTTAATATCGAAAACAGGACCGTCTTTACAAACCCGCTTATAACCGTTTTTTACTTTTATTATGCATCCCATACATGCTCCAATACCACATGCCATTCGTTTTTCCAATGAGACTTGAGATGAAACATTATACACGGAAACCAGTCTATTAATTTGTTTCAGCATTGGAATAGGCCCGCAGGCAAAAATCTTTAATTTGACATTTTCGGGGCTAAGTTCTTTTTTTAGTAGATTAACAACTGTTCCGTTTATTCCCGTACTCCCGTCATTAGTAGATACTTTCACTCTACAGCCCAGTTTTTTAAGCTTATCTACGCAGAGAATGTTGTGTTTAGCGTCAGCGCCAATAAGAACAGTTACATTTGAGTATTTCTCAACAAGTTTCCGAGCAAGAAAATATAATGGCGCAATTCCTATTCCTCCTCCAACAAGAATCGGCGACAGGTGACAAGTGACAAGTGACTGGTAGTCAAAACCATTACCTAATGGGCCCATAACATCTATCGAATCTCCGCAGCTCTTCTCAGATAACAATCCTGTTCCCCTTCCAACTACTTTATAAAGAATTTCAATAACATTGTTTTCTACGCTATGAATGCTGATAGGTCTTCTTAATAGCGGGTCATACGTATCTGAGCATTTTATATGCAGGAACTGCCCCGGCTTTGCCATGCAAGCTATTTTTCTCGACTCAAACGTTATCCTATAACAACCCGCAGAGATTTTTTTATTTTCTATTATTTCTTTTTTGACACTAAAAATTTTCATTTATCAATCTTTGCAAACTATCTTCCCACCAACAATAGTTGCTATTACTTTGCCTTTTAATTTTCTATTGTGATACGGTGAGTTTTTGCTTTTTGAGAGAAACTTGTTTATATCTACGGTCCATTCCTTATTCTCATTTATTATTGTTATGTCTGCATCTGCGCCGATTTTCAGCGTCCCTTTTGTTTCAAACCCAAGAATTTTCGCAGGATTGCAGGAGAGCTTTTCAATAAGCTGTGATAATGACAAAACTCCGCTGTGAACAAGTTCTGTAAAAGCAAGCCCTACTGCTGTCTCAAAACCGACAATCCCGAACGGAGCGTTATTATATTCATACTCTTTTTCTGTTACTGTGTGAGGAGCATGGTCTGTTGCTATAACATCTATTGTTCCGTCAGCAAGCCCGTTTTTTACGGCTTTGATATCATCTTCACTTCTCAACGGCGGGTTAACCTTTGTCTTTGCATCATAGCCCTTAACGGCTTGTTCCGTTAATGCGAAATGATTAGGCGTTACTTCACAGCTGACCTTTATTTTGCGGCTTTTTGCCTCTCTTATTAATTTTACTGTTCCTCTGCTTGATACATGAGCAATATGTATTCCGGCATTCAGCATCTTTGCTAGACTTATATCTCTGAAAACTGCGATTTCTTCCGATTCCCTTGGAATGCCTTCCAATCCTAAAACAGTTGAGGCATAACCTTCGTTCATCACCCCTTTTTCTGAGAGAGACCTGTCTTCGCAATGCGATATTACTAAAATATTAAACATCTCGCTATATTCAAGCGCTCTTCTCATGAGAGCGGCATTCTCTACCCAATTACCATCATCCGAAACAGCAACTATTCCAGCATCCTTCATATCTCCAATTTCTGCAAGTTCGGCTCCTTTTCGAGCCTTTGTAATTGCGCCAATGGGAAACACATTGACCTTACCCTCTTTTTTAGCTTTCTCTAAAACAAATTTTACAACGGATTGATTATCTATAGCAGGTTCTGTGTTTGGCATACAGCAAACCGATGTAAATCCGCCCTTTGCGGCAGATGTTGTTCCAGCAGCTATTGTTTCAGCATCCTCTCTGCCGGGCTCTCTCAAATGAGCGTGCATATCAATAAATCCGGGAGAAACAATCATGCCCATGGCATTTAGTATTTTACAATCCTTCTCATTGATATTCTTACCTAATTTGCATATCTTGTTGTTTTCTATAAATATGTCTGTTCTTTCCACCATATTTTGGGATGGGTCGATAACGGTTCCATTTTTTATGAGTAGTTTCATTCGCTCACCTCCTGAGTTTTGCTGCCCATGACAAGATAGAGAACAGCCATA
>DAOVHI010000110.1 GCA_030671985.1 bacterium | reverse complement strand
TCTGTTCTGCACCTATATTGGACAAAGATAGACAGAGAACCATAAGCTTTTGATCCTGGCTTAGCCGTAAGTCTTTGTGCTACTTCTTTCTGGATCGTTAGTATGAAAAGTTCAGGGCTTGGAATAATATCCAGCAGAAACAATATAATTGGTGTTGTAATGTAATAGGGGATATTTCCTATTACTTTATAATTCTCAGAAATATTAAAACTAGTTTTCAGGATATCTTTATTAATGAATTCGATGTTATTATGTTTTAAGAGCAAGTTCCTTGAAATATCAAGCAGTTTTGTGTCTATTTCCATTGCTATTAACTTTTTTGCCTTGACAGCGGCAAGGTGTGTTAATGCTCCAAGTCCTGAGCCAATCTCAACCATGACATCGCTTTCTTTAATATTGAGAGCGTTAATTATTATATCAGCTATATTTCTGTCTATAAGAAAGTTTTGCCCGAATTTCTTTTTTGGGCGGAGGTTGTGTTTTTTAAGTTCTTCTTTAATACTATTTGGCGAGAAAAAATTCATTACTTGGAAATAAATTGTTTTATAACAGCCATATTTGAGGCCATTTTAATTGCTTCTATCAAACTGCCTTCGTCTGCAACGCCCTCTCCTGCTATATCATATGCTGTTCCGTGATCAGGAGATGTTCTAATAATTGGAAGTCCTATTGTTACATTAACTCCTTTGCCAAAAGAGAGTATCTTAAAGGGTATAAGTCCCTGGTCATGATACATTGCCAAAATGAAATCATATCTCTTATACTCGCAATTTCCAAAAAAGGCGTCAGAAGAGAAGGGCCCTTGAACATTCATTCCTTTTTTTAGAGCTTCATTAATTGCCGGTATGATTTTCGTTATTTCTTCGTTTCCAATAGCTCCTCCATCTCCACAGTGAGGATTTAGACTAAGGACTGCAATGCTTGGCTTATGTATGCCAAAGAGGTAACTATTCAGATTTATTACATCAATTGTATCAAGTATATACTGTTTTTTTATTAAGTTACCGATGTCTTTTATTGGAACATGTCGCGTTAATGGAACAATGCGCATTTCCGGGCTTACAAGAACCATTGCGTATTTATGTGTATTTGTGAGCGTTGCCAAAAATTCTGTTTGACCGCTAAATTTAATACCTGAGGCATTAATTGCGTACTTATTTACGGGGGCAGTTACAATTGCATCAACTTTCTTCTTTAGGGCAAATGCAGCTGCCTGCTTTAAGAATTCAACAGCAGCTTTAGCTTGTAATGGATTTGGTTTTCCGAGTGTTATTTTTTTAGTTTTATACAGAGCTTCTTTAATTCCGATTATGACTGGAGTACAGCACTCGTAGACTTGTTTATTAGCTAGAGCTTTTGTGATAATTTCCGGACCAATTCCTCCCGTGTCGCCAAGAGTAATTGCAATTACAGGTTTTTTCATAAAACTTCCTATAAAAAAATTCCCCGCCAAATGCCGTCTAAATAAGACCGTTTTGAAGCCGTTAGGGCCACGTGGGTACTTGCTTAGAGTCAATGCAAGTGCACTGAACACCTAAATATAAGTTCCCATTTTCTTATTGTTGGCTCAAAACAACCAAATTTATAACAAACACAGCAGGGAATACTAAAATAGTATAACACAATTTATGATTATTTAAAGAAGAAATTTATGTTTCCAGATTTGTTTTGTCGATTTTTTCAATTATATCATCAACTTTTCGTGCGTGTTGTTGGGTTTTTTCTTTATACGAAAGAAATTCTTCTGCAATAAACAGGGCAGCCCAAGTAGTGATTTTAAGTGATGAGGCTATATGCGTATTGTTAGAGATCTCACCTATTTTGTTATTTAGATATTTCTCAATTTTGTGGATTTCGGACGGATCTTTATCAGTCTTGACTTTGTACTCTGTACCAAGCACATTTATCTTTATCTGTTGTTGATCAGACATATGAGAAACCTACTATCTCTTGGTAAACTGGAACTTTTTCCGCGCACCCTTTTGTCCGGGTTTCTTTCTTTCTTTCTTTCTCGGATCACGGGTAAGGAATCCTGCTTTTTTCAAAGTATCCTTTAATCCTTCATCGGCCTTTACTAAAGCTCTTGATATACCATGGCGAACCGCGCCTGCCTGCCCAGCGCTTCCTCCGCCCTTAACACTTGCAAAGATATGATATTTTCCAAGAGTATCTGTAGCTTGAAAAGGCTGACATACAATTATGCTTAATGTATCATTCCCAAAATAGTCCTTGTAAGTTTTTTTATTAATTATTATTTCGCCCTTTCCATGAACTAATCTTACACGAGCAACAGATGTTTTCCGCCTACCAGTGCTATAGAGTATTTGTTTTGCTTTTGCCACAATATATCTCCTTTATATTTCCATTTCTTCTGGAATAGGAACAGGTTTTTGAGCTTCCTGATGATGTTCTTTATCTGGATAAACCTTTAATTTTGTCAACATTTTTTTACCTAACTTATTTTTAGGAAGCATGCCCTTAACAGCTCTTTTTATAACTTCCTCCGGGTTTTTTTCCATCAAGTCAAAAAGACGTGTCTCTTTAAGCCCTCCAGGATACCCTGAGTAATGATAATAAACCTTTTGTTCCAGTTTCTTACCTGTTAAGCGGACTTTAGCCGCATTAATAACAATTACATAGTCTCCAACATCAGCATGAGGGACATATATAGGTTTATGTTTTCCGCTGAGTATAGTTGCAACTCTGGATGCCAATCTACCAAGCGCCTTATCTTCTGCGTTTACAATATACCATGCTTTTTCTACATCATCTGTTTTAGGAATGAATGTTTTCACTATCTTGATCTCCTATTACCCATTTTGGATTTTCTTTAAAAACTCGTTTTCATTAAAGTCAGGGGCATATATTGCGTCTTTCAACTCATATATCGGATGTGTTTTCTGCATATAAGTTAACAGTTTTAATCGTTTTATCGCTTTATCCTTTTTAAACAGTTTCATTCCTTGATGTGTCTCTGCGTCTATCTCAACGAGACCGGTCTGGATATAATTTTGGATTGTAAAAAAAGAAATTTTTGTTTCTTTCACGAGCTCTCTATCCTCAACATAACCTATTCGTTTTCTCTCGGCAACGGGCACATTTAATGTCTGAAAGTCTTCGCTTTTTCTCAAATCTCTATCGGTTTTAATGGCCATGAACTTGAACTCCGCTTCCGTTATTTCTTAACCGTGATTACTTCGTCGACAATACCATACTGCTTAGCTTGTTCCGCCGACATAAAAAAGTCTCTATCTGTATCAGCATCTATTTTTTTTATTGACTGTCCTGTATGCTTTGCGAGAATCTTATTTACTTTCTCTTTTAGATCAAGCATTTCTTTTGCATGAATATTGATATCCGACACCTGTCCCTGCATGCCTCCCGAAGGCTGATGAATAAGAACGCGCGCATTCGGAAGAGACATTCTTTTTCCTTTTGTCCCCGCAGCGAGCAATATTGCAGCGGCGCTTGCCGCCTGTCCCATACAAATAGTAGCGATATCTGATTTAACGTACTGCATAGTATCGTATATAGCTAACCCTGCAGTAGCTACCCCTCCTGGACTGTTTATATAAATGGTTATATCTTTATCTTGAGTTTCAAATTCCAGATACAATATTTGCGCAATTACGACATTAGCTATATTATCGTCTATGGGTGTTCCAATAATTATATTTCTGTCTTTTAGTAATCTTGAATAAATATCATATGCTCGTTCGCCTCTGCCTGTCTGTTCTATTACCATTGGAATTAAACTCATAATACCACCTCCGTCATGATACTGCTGAAATCTTGGCTTTTTCATATATAAAGTCAAGTATTTTCTGTCTTTTCATTTGTCGTTGTATGTATTCAATGTAATTATTGTCCATCTTGGCTGTTTTACTAGGACCTGCAAGACTCTGGAATTTCTGTTTAGCCTCTTCTTCACTAACATCCAGCTTTTCCTTTTCAGCAATCTCCTCCAGAACGAGCATTTTTTTTACGTTCTTAGTTGCCTCTTCTGAATATTTTTCTTTCCATTTATCCTTATCAATGTCTTTTTCTCTTTTATTGGCACCTATATATTCTATCTGTTTCTCCACAAGTCCCGTAGGGATTGACATAGTGGAGTTTTCACTAACCATATTCAATAATTGCTCTTTAATATCTGTCTTTTGTTTGTCTTTAGCAATACTTTTAAGTCTCTTTTTGATATCGTCTTTAAGCTCGTTAAGGTTTTTAAAATTACCCAGTTCCTTTGCAAAATCGTCGTTAATTGGTAAAAGCTTTTTCTCTTTTATCTGCTTAACAACTATTTTATAAGTGGTCTTTGAATCTTTAATCTCCTTCTTGTCTCCTATCTTTGCTCCGACAAGCTCTTTTTCTGCTTTTTCAGGGAACATCTTAGAGCCCAATATATACGGAGCGTTAGCTTGTTTTTTTGATTGTGCATTATCAGCTATCATCTCATAATCTATTATTATTTGATCACTGACCTTTGCAGCTCGATTTATAGGACCAAATTCTGCGTTTTGCTCTTGTCTCATTTTAAGTACATTATCAACGTCATCGGCTGAAATATTAACAGGTTTTTCAGATATCTCTAATTCCTTGTATTTGGCAAGTTTTATCTCAGGTTTTATTTCTAAAGTCATCTCATATGTAAACGGTTT
>DAOVHI010000108.1 GCA_030671985.1 bacterium | reverse complement strand
TTTCTTTTGTTTCACTACCTGAGAAAACAAACGGTTTCTCTATCATAGTGGTAGGAACTGATGCACAGCCGGACAATAGGACTAATCCGAACAAAAAGAAACTTTTAATGTTATTATTCATATAACCAAACTCCTTTATTTTGATTTTTCAATTTTTTGAGGAATAATCGAAAAAGTTATCTTAGAAGTGTTTTCATATATATTTTCTTTGTTTTTGCTTAATTTACCTTCAGCACCACCAGTAAATGATGCTAATACTCTTACTCCTGCTTCAATACTTCCCTTTGCATTCACTTCTTGGTTATTGTTTTTTATATCAGTTGCTAAAACACGAACTTCAAAATTTATTGGAGAGTATCCTGTTTCATCCGAATTAAAATCAAATTTAAATTCCTTCATTCCTTTATTCTCATTTATCTCTGAAATAGCATTACCTATGTCCCATAATGTAGCTTTAATAAATTCTTTCAAATCTACAACAGAATCCGACTTCATAATTTTCTCCCATGTTAAAAGTCAAAATTTAGGTTTCGACCCAGCTTGTTTACACAATTCATTTCAGGAATTTTTTTATTTTGCTGATGATATGCGGCTACCATTTCATATAGAACGTCTTTAAGCATTTCTCTGCATTTTTTTAGTGTGTTCCCTTCCGTTACTACTTCTGTCCATTCTACCAGCTGCCCCATATAGCCATGATCTATTTTTGTGTATTTAGCTGTATAATTGCTCAACATATTATCAGCATTTTATATTCAAGAGCCCGGCTTGATCATTTTGTTGACGTCAACAAAATGGTCTGCTTTAATTCCCACTTTGAAGGGGGACGGTTTCGCCTCAGGCGAAACTAGGGGGATGTTCTTCTTTATAATTGCCACTGCATTATCCAGCTTAATCTCTTCTTGTGTGCTTGTTTTCATATCGCGGAGAATAACTGTTCCCTTTGATAGTTCGTTTGTGCCTAAAATCAAACTGAATCTGCAGTTTGATTTTGCAGCTGTCTTCAACTGATTTTTAAGAGTCTTTTCCTGATAAGTTGTTTTGGTGTGTATTCCATTCTTCCTTAATGCAGAAAGAAGTTCAAATACTTTTTCATGCATTGGAAAATCAAGATACGCTAGGTATACCGAATTGTTGCTTTGGAAGCTTCTGTCTCCCAACAGCATTATCATTCTCTCAATTCCAGCTGCAAATCCAACAGCGGGAGTCGGTTTCCCGCCCATCTGCTCAATCAAGTTATCATACCTTCCTCCTGCAGCAACTACATTCTGCGCGCCTAACTGAGAATGAATGATCTCAAAGATCACACCTGTGTAATAATCAAGTCCCCGAACAAGATAAGGCTGTATTTGATAATTAATACCCAAACTACTTATGTGTTTCTCAGTTGTCTCAAGTTTGTTTCTGCATTTTGCACATAAATTTTCTGTTATAGTAGGCCCATCCTTTACGTTTTGAATACATTCGGATTTTTTGCAGTCCAGAATTCTTAATGGATTGGTGGAATATCTACGATTGCAGTCCGCACACAGCTTTTTAATTCTGTTTTTAAGATGTCCTAGAAGCCGTTTTACATACTTTGACCTGCATTCCTTACAACCAATGCTATTTAACATTACTTTTAAGTTTTTGATGCCCATTTTGGATGGAATTTGCATTGAAATATCAATTATCTCTGCATCCAGTGTCACGTCCTCAATGCCAATTGCTTCTGCTCCGATCTGATGAAATTGTCTTGTTCTTCCTGCCTGAGGTCTTTCGTATCTGAAAAACGGGCCCATATAATATAATTTTACAGGTAAAGTTTGTGTATGCATATTGTGCTCAATAAATGAGCGCACGATTGAGGCGGTTCCTTCAGGTCTAAGAGCGAGTTCCCTACCCTTTTTATCAGAGAATATATACATTTCCTTACTTACAATGTCTGTGCATTCCCCGACACTTTTTTGAAAAAGCCCGGCTTGTTCAAATATGGGAGTACGAATCTCTCTATAATCGTAAGCTTCCAGCAGATTTCTTGAAACAAGTTCCAACGCCTGCCATGTACTCACATCACTAGGCAATATATCACTTGTCCCGCGAACTGTTTTTACCACCATTTCCCTCTTTCCTGATATACCTCTATGAATTTTTCAATGCTTCTATCATACGTTTTCTCAACATCATCCGGAAAAAAGCAGGCAGGGAATTGTCCCATTTGCCAATGATAGCTGACACATTCGCAGCAAATGCCTTTCTTATTGCACGGTTCATAAGTGCAGTTGCAATTTAGCTTGTTTTTCTGAACATTACACTCTTTCATAAGTTTTCCTAAAGTTTTTGTTTATAATTGGAGGTAAGCACATAATGTTTGAATCATATCTGACCGGTCGTTTCCAAAACAGTCTGCCATAAATGACCGATTGGGTCAACTTTTTTCTTCTTCAGGATAGCCAGTGATATGGGAATATGCACAAAATACTGATTCCAGTACCCTACTACCATATTTGTCCGACCTGACATGCCTGCGTGCACGGCATTTTGTCCAAGCCTCAGACAGAACGCCGAATCTTGAGAATTGGCAGGTATGCTTCGGATTATGTAACTGGGATCTATATACTTCAGAACCAATGGTTTTTTCTTCTTTTTAAAATATTCTATAATTTCCTTCTTTAAGAATCCGCCGATATCACTATATACAATATTGCCCGAAGCATCTCTTTCTTGACAACGGTCTTTTTGTATCAAGTCCTGTCCTGCTCCCTCAGCTACTACAATAAGCGCGTGACGTTTCCTGTCCAGTCGTTTTTCCAGCGAACGCAAGAATCCGTTTTCTCCATTTAAGACAAAAGGCACTTCCGGGATAAAACAGAAGTTAACATCGCTGTTTGCTAAAGTGGCATAAGCAGCGATAAATCCGGAATCTCTGCCCATCAGTTTAACCAATCCAACGCCGTTCCATGCTGCTTTGGCTTCTTCATGCGCCCCGCAAATTGCTGAACGTGACGCTTCAACCGCTGTTGAAAAGCCGAAGGACTGCTCCACAGCGCAGATATCATTATCAATTGTCTTTGGAACTCCGATTACTCCAATTTTTAAGTTTCTTTTCTTAATCGCTTTGACTATATCTGAAGCCCCCCTTAGTGTGCCGTCGCCTCCAATAACAAACAATAAACTAATTTTTCTTTGTTCCAGATTGCGGACTATATCATTCGAGTCTTGATGACCACGTGACAGTGATAGGATATCTCCTCCTTTAAGGTGAATTTCATCAACGGCTTCCGGGGTTAATACCAATGGTTCTTTGGGAGCTTTTAATGACAGACCTGCGTATCCGTAGCGAAAGCCGAAAATTTTCTTGACCCTATATTGCCATGTAAGACTAAGAACAATCGTCCGTATTACATCATTAAGCCCGGGACATAATCCTCCACAAGTAACTATTCCACAGTTTATTTTTTTTGCATCAAAGAATATCTTTTGTCTGGGACCGGCTCTTTCAAGCATTGGAAGAGCTTTATCAGAGCTTTGACATGTTTTTAAATCCTTGGAGTGCGAATATAACAGAATTTTTTCACTGTCATTAGTAAAATAACGACTACTTTTTGCTATTGGAGAAACCACGCTTGAGGAACCAAGCTTATCAATTGTTAGATCCGGCAGTTCGTCTGTTGTCAGACAATGAGTATCCATAGGGTCAGTATACTACAAAATAGAGAAAATGCGAAAAATAATCAGATATTTAACAATTCTTCAATTGATTTGATATCATCTTCAGCAAGTTTAACGTCTCCTGCGGCTGCCGTCTCTTGAATCTGCGATTGATTTCTGGCTCCCACAATAGCGGAAGTTACCTCTGTTCTGCGCAAAACCCATGCAATGGCAAGCTGTGCAAGAGTTATATTGTTCTTCTCCGCTATAGGTATGAGAGATTCCACCAGTTTAAGATTTGCGCTTAACTGAGGTTCTTGGAATTGTATGTTTTTGCGCCGATGATCGTCATTTGGAAGACCTGCAACTCGTTCTTTAGAGAATTTTCCTGTAAGAAGTCCTCTGTACATCGGACTATAACATATTATGCCAATATTGTTTTTCCCGCAATAATCCAACAACTCATCTTCAATTCCTCTATCAAGCATACTATAAGGCGGCTGAAGTGATGCCACAGGATGGATAAGTTGAACACGTTTGAGCTGCTCCACGCTAAAATTCGAAACACCGCCGTAACGGATTTTTCCTTCTTTTATAAGAGTTGCTATTGTTTCCCATCCTTCTTCAATCTCTTCATCGGGGCTGGGATGGTGAATCTGATACAGGTCAATAACATCTATTTTAAGTCTCTTTAAACTTGCTTCAACCTCAGAACGAACACTGTCTTTTTTTAGACTGTTGAATATTCTTCGTTTTTCGTCCCAGCGTCTGCAGCATTTTGTTGCAATAATAGGTTTCTCTCTCATTTCTTTTATAGCCTTGCCTACAACAATCTCAGAATGTCCAAGACCATAAAGAGCGGCCGTATCTATCCAGTTTATACCGATATCAATTGCTTTACGTATAGCAGCTATTGATTCTTTATCATCCTGCGGTCCCCACGCAAACTTCCACCCGCCTCCGCCGATCGCCCATGTTCCAAGACCTATATTGGTTATATTCAGATCACTGTATCCTAATTTTCTTGTCTGCATAACGTTACTCCTTTTTTTAATGAGAGATAATATTTTCCTTCCTTAACCTTTCCGTGCCTAATACATCCGTTACCATATATCCGGCATTTTTTCTCAAGTTCCAGTACGGCAAGTCTTCTCTGTTCGCTGCTGAGAATATTACCTGCTTTAAGAATTTTAACAATTG
>DAOVHI010000139.1 GCA_030671985.1 bacterium | reverse complement strand
GAGATCCTTGTCCTGGAAATACATACGCAATTTTTCTCATTTTACCACCTTATAATAGCTGATGCCCATGTAAGTCCGGCGCCAAAAGCATCCAAAAGTACTATTTGTCCGTCTTCTAATTTTCCAGAAGCGTCTGCTTCAGCCATTGCTATCGGGACGGAAGCGCCCGAAACATTTCCATATTTGGTAACATTTATCCATACCTTTTCCAGAGGGGCATTTAATCTTTGTGCCAGAGCGTTTATAATTCTCAAGTTTGCCTGATGCGGAATAACAAGGTCTACGTCTTTATTTTTTAAATTGCATTTGGCAAGTACCGTTTCTGCAGCGTTTGTCATTGCTCTAACAGCAAGTTTAAAAACGGAATTTCCGTTCATTTTTAGAAAGTGCAGTCTTTCATCTATTGTTTTATGCGTTGCAGGAGATTGTGCGCCTCCAGCAGGCATATTTAATAAATCCCAGGCTGAACCATCTGCGCCAAGATATGAGCCAAGAATAACTCTTTTGTTATCTATAGCGCGTCCGACAACAACAGCGCCTGCTCCGTCTCCAAATAACACACAGGTCGTTCGATCCGTCCAATCTGTAATTCTGGAAAGAGCGTCTGCTGCAACAACCAAGACTTTTTTAAACGTATCATTTTCAACGAAACTTTTCGCCATTGTTAGTGCGTAAATAAATCCGCAGCACGCTGCATTTACATCAAATGCGCATACGGTCTTAGCTCCTATTTTATCCTGAAGAATGCATGCAGTTGAAGGAAATGGCATGTCGGGAGTTATTGTAGCGAAAATAATACAGTCCACTTCGCTTACGTCCACTTTTGCATTCTTAAGGGCATTCTGAGAGGCAAACACAGCTAGATCAGAGGTAGTCTGCTTATCATCAATTATATGTCTTTCTTTTATGCCTGTTCTTGTTGTAATCCACTCGTCGGAAGTATCTACCATTTTTTCAATGTCTGCATTCGTAAGAATTTTATCTGGAACGTAAAAACCAGTTCCCAATATGCCAGCTTTAATATTTTCCATTTTTAGTTCTTCAACCTTTCTTTTATATGCTCATTTACACGATTGTTTACAAAGTTTTCAGCTACTAAAATACTATTTTTAATAGCCAAAGAAGAAGAGTTGCCATGTGCTTTTATACATACGCCGTTAATTCCAAGAAAAGGTGCACCTCCGTACTCCTCATAATCCAGACTTTTCTTGAAGTGCTTGTAAGCTCCCTTACTTAACAAAGCTCCGATTTTAGACAACAAACTGCTTTTCAACTCATTACGTAGTTTAAGATATATATTTTCTCCAAGTCCTTCAGTTGACTTAAGGATTATATTGCCGATAAAACCATCACAAACAATAACATCCACTTCACCGTTGAAAATATCTCTTCCCTCTATATTTCCCACAAAATTAATTGGCGCTTTTTTTAGTTCTTCGTATGCTTTTTTTGTTAGATCGTTTCCTTTGTGTTCTTCTTCGCCAATGTTCAGAAGACCTACTTTTGGATTTCCTTTCTTTAAAATATACTTACTATATTCATTCCCCATTATTGCAAACTGATAAAGGTTCAAAGGGCTGCAATCCACATTTGCGCCAACATCAAGCAATAGAGAAACTTCACTTAGCGCAGGCATCAGAATAGCAATTGCAGGACGCTCTATACCTTCTATTGTTTTTATATAAATTGCGGCAGACGCCATATATGCTCCTGTATTACCAGCCGATACTACAGCATCAGCTTCTTTGCTTTTGACAAGTTCCACTGCTTTAACCATAGAAGAATCTCTTTTTCTTCTTATGGCTTGAGACGGAGATTCATGCATTTCTACAATTTTAGATGCATGTCTAATCTGAATGTTATTGGCAGCATATCTATGCCGCATTAACTCTTTTTTTATTATCTCCTCATTACCAACCAGTATAAGATCAAAGGTTTGTTTTTTAGCAGCGTCTAACGCTCCTTCTATAATTACAGAAGGACCTTTATCAGAGCCCATAACATCTACTGCTATTTTCACGCTATGAAGCCTTCTTAATTTCGATTATTTGTTTGCCGTTATAGTACCCGCAATGAGGGCAGACTTTATGTGGGGATTTGACCTCATTGCAATGCGAACATGTACACATTGCAGGTAACGATAACTTTTTGTGCGTGCGTTTTTTATCTCGCCTCGATTTCGAAAAATTTCTCTTTGGAAGTGCCACTGTTATTCTCCTTTTCTATTACTTAATATTTATCACTCGTCCATGCCAGAAAGCTGAGCCTGTATGGCTGTAATAGCCGACATATTGACAATGTCATTTGTGCTGCAACCTCTGGATAGATCATTAGCAGGCTTTCGAAGTCCCTGAAAAATTGGACCGATTGCTTCTGCTTTTGCCAAACGCTGAGTTAGTTTATACGATATGTTTCCTGCTTCTAAATTTGGGAATACCAGTACATTAGCTTTTCCCGCGACATTGCTCTGGGATGCCTTTGTTTTTGCCACTTCAGGAATAATAGCGGCATCTACTTGCAGCTCTCCGTCAATTTGCAGATCAGGACATGTTTTTCTTGCAAGTTCGGTAGCTTTTATTACTTTATCAACGAGACTATGAGAGGCGCTTCCTTTTGTTGAAAATGAGAGCATAGCAACTCTTGGCTCGGATTTTATGAACATACGAGCTGTTTTTGCAGACGCTATGGCAATACTGGCAAGTTCTTCAGCCGTTGGATTCGGCACAACGCCAGCATCAGCGTATATAAAAACCCCATCTTCTCCATAGTTGCAATCCGGAACAATCATAACAAAGCAGCTGGAAACGACTTTTATCCCGTTTTCCATACCTATTAGCCAGATCGCGGCGCGCAGTATATTTGCAGTAGTATTTATTGCTCCGGCTATTGAACCGTCAGCCGTACCTTTTCTCACCATCATAGCACCATATAAGAGAGACTGTTTAATGTGTGTACAGGCATCCTCTTTGCTTATCCCTTTATGCTTTCTGAGATTATAGAATAATTCAATGTCTTCATCAGTTACTTCTTGCTCAGGGTTTACTATTTTTACCCTTTCTATATTTATGCCGGCTTGTTTTGCAATCTTGTTTATATTCTCTCTTTTTCCTAATAAAATGGGCTCAACAATTCTCTCTTTTTCCAGTATGGACGCAGCCTCTATTACTCTTAAATCATAACCTTCTGGCAAGACTATTCTTTTTCT
>DAOVHI010000123.1 GCA_030671985.1 bacterium | reverse complement strand
TAAATTGCCCTAAAAGTAAACCCTTCCTTGTCCTGATCTCTTTCCATATATACAACTCTACCATTGAGTTTATTTGCTATTAAACGAAGTTTTTCTTCTCTCACAGGCGAGCTGGAGGACTGTTGCCCTTTGCCGTCATTTCCTCTCTGACCATTTTCCCCGCCCTTTTCAAACATTTCTACTCTCATCACGTCTGGATAAGTCAAAGACATCTTCTTTTTCTCTGCCAGGCTTTCAAAAACATCCTTCCATTTACCATCTTCTACTATCTCCGGGTTCTTAACCACCTCGTCATACAATTTTCCAAGCAGTGTTCTCATCTTTACCATCTTTTCAGTCTGCCTCTCCAGTTCTTCAAGTAAACTCTGATACAGCTTTACCCATACGAGGAAAGAGCCTCTTCTATCTAATCCCTCTTGTTCTCTCTCCTCCGCATAATAACCATGCAGAATATCAATCAGCGCCTGCTCTATGTCTCTTGTCAATGACCCAGTCTGTTCCATTTCACTATCTTTATCATACGGTTCTGTGACAATACGGCATTTGTCTAATCCCTTCTCAAAATACCTCTCTTTAAACCTATCTTTATCCGGTAATTCCGAAATCAACTTATTATAATAATCCACAGCTTCCTGAGGAAGCTCCAAATCTGTCATTTTCTTTAATGTGTCATTTGCTGAATCGTATCCTAAGATGTCAAAGCCTAATTCTTGAGGATCATTCACAATAATTACCTCTTCTCCTGTTTGATCGTCTAATACCAGCCTGAATGCCAGACTCTGGAAATTAAATTTCCCTGCCACTCCTTTCCTACTTAACTCCTCAATAAAACTCTCTGACTCTTCAGATCCTTCTGTTTCCTTCAATTTGAGCATATCAAAGATATGTTTCATTTTATTAATCTTATCCGGATCATCAGAATCATTGAGTTCCCTTAATGTGCTTTCTATTGAGGCATATACATTGTCTTTAACCCATACTTCTCCAACAAGATGACTGCCTTGTTTTCCTAAAGATATTTTTATCCTATGCCCTGAAAGATCATATATTTTATTCCTTACAAATCTCCCGCCTAACCTGCGATTTAATCCTTCTATTAAACTCTTAAATTCCTTAGAAAAAACACCCTCTTCCTGACAAAATTTCCCTTTGCTTACAGGAAAGACCATACAAAAACCATGCCGGCCTTTTTCTTTGGTATAAAGTGTTTTCAGGCCTCCCTCCATTGAACTCTCAGGGATAAATTTCCCTTGTTTTATTATAGATTTGATCCGTCCCAATGAGATAGAACGCATTTCTCTTTCAATCTCTTCCGCCTTTAATCCCAATTCCTTAAGCGGAAGCTCAAAACTATTTAATTTGTTATCTTTATAATGCCTTAATATTGCCTCTGCCAGAGAATGCGTGCAACACACTATTTTACATTCCTTTAACCACGGAATAACATAAGGCGCCTCTTCCGTTCTCATTATTACTATACGCTTATAGAGAAGCTCATCTTCTGATATGCCTCTTGCTTCATCACGCGCCCTTATAAGCACTCTTATTCCACGCGCGTCAAAATTACAATAAAAGTTAACTGTTACAACCCACTCATGCGCGTTTAGCTCTTTGTTGGCGGTAACTCCAACCCCTTCCATTAATAATACCCTTGAATCAGGGACAAATACTTCTTCTAAATCTCCGCGTTCCCCTTTCTTAAGATTGATCCACTCTGTGCTCACCATAAATACAGCATCATTTATGTGTTCCCTCGCTATTGCATACACATTTTTATTAACACGGACATAATATAAATTCTTATTTCGATCAATACTGAAATCCAATGTCCTTATTCTAAAAGATCCGCTCCTCTTGCCATCAAATTCAAGGAACGGTTCTCCTTTTTCATCCTTCCCGCAGCGGATTATTCCACGCGAAACCTCGCCTGCTGACATCGGAGAATGCTTTTCTATGTGTTCAATGTCCCGCTCAAAACATGGGAAAACTACGTCCGCCCCTATCCTGCCTTCCTCAATAATATATTTTGTCTCTTCAAAACATAACACCGGCTTACTTTCAAATTCTTCCACAGAAAATTCTCTCCTGCCTATCATTACTTTATCTACTTTCTTACCATCCATATCTATCAGTGCCAGCTTACCCTGATCTTCTCCAATAATAATTTGTAAATCTCTGCTTATATCTTTGCCTTTATCTATGTATTCATTATGGATAATAACCCTGTCTTTTTCATCCCGGGAAAGCTCTAATCTGCCGCGGTTTTTGGATTCAAACATTGTCCTTCTTGCCGTAATGCCATACAGTATTTCCCTCATGTATTCTTCAAATACATCATGTTGGAATTTCTCAAGTAAATCTTCCGTGGTCTCGCCTGTTGCCTCATTAACAATACGCCGTCTCTGTTGTGGACGAATGCAGTCATCATACTCTCTATGCCTTGCGTCTAACCCTGGCTCCTCTTTTATAAGTCTTGACATTCCCCGCATGCCGGTACTCTTACCGCTGGCGCCTAACCCTGATCCGGATACAGTCAGCCCCGGCAGATATACATGCTCTGCCGCTCCTACCTGCTTTCTATGATCCTGATCCTCCAGAATAATCCATTTTGTCTTTTCAATCTCCAGGATCATCGCTATTGTCTGCTTGACTGTCGGCATACCCTCATTAAACTCTACTTTCAACTCTTCCCATTTGTTTCGGAATCTGCCAGATACCCTTTGCACAATATCTGCCAGTTTATCGGAATCCGCCATCCCCTCATCTACCGGTGAACTGCTCTTGTCTTTGGAATCCGCTTTCTTATCTACTTTTTCTACATGTCGGTCTGTCTTTTCAGAAGATAAATACTCTAACAATTCCTCTGCCCTTTCCCAGATAAAGAATTTTATATTTACGTTAAATCGATCTTTGTATTCTTTTATTAATTCTCTATACTTATCAAAAGCAGGGTCGCTTACCTCAGACACCATGCCTCCCCTGTAAGTATCTTTCGCAGATACATGCATCTCGATCTCGCCAATATCCTTCCCTTGAAAAACAGCTTCTCTTATTTGTTTTAATACGGCTTCAAAGCTGAAACGAAGACAATTTTCTATACATCCTCCTACAAATGCAAATAGCCTTCCCCTTAAATTCGGGATAAAATAATCCTTGCCATTTTCTGCCATTATCGCTGTTCTTTCCCCAGCAAACATTCTTCTTTCATGCTTTCTTAAATATTCATAAACATTATCAAAACCTGCGTCCAATGATTTATTAACACCATACACGATAAGTCCATAAACAAAGGAAGGCTCATCTTCATCATCTCTCCCTGCATGCACAATAATCAAAGATTTTTCATCCGTGTATTCAAAAACACCCGAATTATCCTTACTTTCTTTTCCTTCTTCTTTTATCCGAGGAAAAACAACGCCTGGCTTTGATTCTATCATCTCCGTTGCACTGTCTCTCTTTAACATCTCACGATCTGCCGGACATAGCTCAAACTTGTCACTGCCTTTATCCTCTTCAAAGTCATCATGAAATACGCTGCCTGACTCTACTTCTGTGACATCTTCCTCAATTGTTTTTCTCAAATAATCTTCAACCATCTTACAGCCTTTGCCTGTTATCTTCTTTCTACCTTTAACCACTTTATCTACTGGTGAACCGCTTCTTTCCTCATCCAAAACCATATCCCCAATACCCCTGCCAGATTTTGCCTTGACCGGTGAACTGGAGCTAGAATCGGTAGAATCAGTAAATTCTTTGTTTGCTACATTATAAGCCATCTCTTTATTTTTATCTTTTAGTAGCGGATTTATGTGTTTACTGGCTATTTCACCAGCGCTATCTCGCAGAACCTGGTTTCGCTTTGTTAATTCTATTATTATATTCTCAGTATATTTTCTCCGATAAGGCACTAACCACTCATTTACATATGGGATAAAAGGAACATAAGATTCTACTATTAATTTATTATTTTTACCTCTTCTATAGACTGTCCCCAACTTAAAAATATCTTTTGAAATAGAAGTCTTATCAGCTATCTTATGCTGGAAATAGAAAAAGCTGTGCCGGGACTCAAGAGGTATATTAGTCGTGGTTTTGC
>DAOVHI010000034.1 GCA_030671985.1 bacterium | reverse complement strand
CCGAGAAGGCAGAATATGACAGCGCTGTACAGCAAGACAAAGATACAACTACGTATGTATACGACTATGAAAACAGACTGACAGAAATCGTGCATGCGGACAGCAGCACTTCCGAATACACTTATGACGGCGCAGGCAAGAGAATCAAGACAGTAGAAAAGAATTCTCAGGGTACAGTAACAAGTACAACAAAATTCCTCTATGACGGATTGAACGTTGTAATAGAGCGAAACGTCTCAGATGAAACCACTGCCGCATACACTAGAGGACTGTCATATGGAGGAGGAATCGGAGGGATAATAAGCAAGAAAACCTCCGCTACAACAAATTATTTCCATTATGACGGAATTGGGACAGTAACAGGACTGACTGATGCTAATGAATCGGTTGTGCAGACCTATATCTACGAAGCGTATGGGAATTTGCTTTACAGTACCGGTTCGGAGGCAAATAATCATCAGTTCAGCACAAAGGAACATTCTGCTAATTCTGGATTGTCGTATTTTGGTGCGAGGTATTATGATCCACGCATAGGAAGATGGACACAGAAAGATCCGTGGGGGATGATTGACGGACCGAATGTTTATTTGTATGTAAATAATAATCCTGTTAATTGGATTGATTATTGGGGATTCTGTAAGAAGTCATTAGGCACTTCTGATTCTGAAGTTCCAAATCCAACAGAGCTTGCCAAGTTTATTCCGATTGTTGGTACAGTGGGAGCAGTGCCAACTCTTGCGAGTATAAGCTGGGTTCCTGTTATTGGTTGGGGTGTTGGTGGCGGACTTGCTGTACGCAAGGGACTAAGTTATGCTAATAAGTTGTATATTACTAATATTCATAGACAGATAATACGAGATTATTTTAGAGCGGCAGCAATAGTTAATAAAAGATATGGTTCCATTGTAGCAGCTCCTGAAAAGATTCGAAAATCACTTACTTATTTACGAATTGATGCAATGCGGTCGCTACAACAGATAGCGGGAAATGTAGGAGAAATTCCATATAAAGAAATAAGTGGAGCAGCTACTGGTGCAGGGAAATAATGTAGAGGACATATTAAATGGAGATTAAAAAATGACAACTTATAAATGCTCGAAGAAGACGATTATGTTTTGGCTTTTTGCCGAGGCACTTATTGTGTGGCTTGCTATTGATAATTATTTTCAGCAGAATTACACAGATATGTTTATCGGAACGGCCTTAATTTTAACAGCTCCATTTTGGATATATTCACTTTGTCGCTTAAAAATTGTAGTGAATTTCTTAATGACTTCCAGAAAATCAACGAGATAGTCGAACTAAAGGCTAATGAACATCCGTCTAAAGAGTACTGGGACAGTTATTGGCTGAGGTTGAAGAACAGATTGGAGAAGGCGGAAGCTGGCTTGTTGTCCAGAACAAAATAGAAGGTTGTCTCACTTTGATAGTTTTAGCAAGAATAACAAGCAGTAAAGAAAACGTCCGTTTTATTAACTAAAAAATTTCTTCTTGAAATTTATGCATACTAAGTGATATTACAACCTAAGTATTGGGTTAAGAATTCTAAGTTAAACAATAACGTGTTATTAACAGTTTTTTACTATTGTATTTGACTTCGACTTTATACTTTGTTAAAAATAAGAATGTCGTGATAATAAAAAAATCTAAAATTAAAATAATCCTGCGGGATATAAACGGGATATTGAGAGATTACTTTTGGTTATTTTGAGTGATAGATAATGACAATGATTTGTTGGCGTAACTGTCTGTGCTGCTAAGTGTTGCAATCTAAGTTATTGGGGTGATAGGGCTTACAAAAACAGGCTATTTAGTGTCCCTCCCTCTCCGCCAGTCTCTTTCAGTTTTCACGGTGTCTTTTCCCGAGAAGCATAATATCGCGCAGCCCTTCAATGCTTTTAGCATGTAACCAGTCTTTGTCAAAATTTGCGTCTTGTGTAATTTGCGCGATTGCCGATAAGGCGCGCAGATGAAAATTCCTTTCGTCACGCGTACCAACTAATATGAACACAGCATAAACGGGAGATAATGATTCCGTAAAACTAATACCGGCTTCACATCTTACTATAACCAGTTCAAATTTTTGCTTGCCGTCAATAATTATATGTGGAATAGCCAATCCTGGCTTTATTATTGTTGTAGAAGCTTTCTCTCGCGCAATTAAAGAATCAAGCAATTGCTTTGCATTCATCTTTAATTTGTCAGAGAGTTTCTCTGCAATAATAGCGAAAAATTCTTTAAGTATAGCTTGTTTGGTTATATCAATTACTTCGCAATTTTTTACTAACTCGTCAAATCTATCTTCTATTATTTTATCCCGTTCTTTTAGAACTTCACGCAGTTCAACTCCTAATGAATCACCTGCAATCTCTTTGGCAGTTATACGCTCAACAATATGTATTAAAGCAGACTTACGCATGGATATCTTACGAACATAAATCCTATGCCATAGAATACTGGCAAGTATAAAGCTTCCTGTACCCCAAAGCGCTATGCTGCCCATTGCGTATATGAGAAAACTATAGCAAATGAGCCCGGCTATTGGTAACCATGGATACAATGGCGAACGGAATGTTGGCTTGTAATTTAAAATTTTGCTTTCGCGCATAATAATGCACGCCAGTATTCCCAACATAAACAATATGATTTTCATAACAGATGCCACTTTTACAAGACTTTCCAAGTTTAGAAACATTATAGTTGCTATCATGAAAATTCCTGTAAATATTATAGAAAAGTACGGTGTATTAAATCGTTTGCTTATCTTTGCGAAAAATCCGGGCAAGAGTTGATCACGGCTCATTGCCATAGGAAAACGTGACGCAGCCAGTATCCCTGCATTAGCAGTAGAAATAAAAGCAAGTATTGCGGCGATTGCCATAACCAAGCTGCCAATTCTACCAAATATCTTATATCCACCGATTGATATTGGGGTCAGTGAATGTGCCAGTTCATGCTTGTCGAGCAAACCCACTGTTACAAAAATTACTAAACCATAGAGAAGCAGTACAATACAAAATGCCAGTATCATTCCGTACGGGATATTCTTTGTGGGATTCTTAACCTCTTCTGCAACACTTGCAACCTTTGTCAATCCGCCGAATGATATAAAGACCATACCGGCCGCTGCAAACAGTACATGGTTATCAGACGGTTTGAAAGGAGTGTATCTGTTAGCGTCAATAAACATCATTCCGCGCGATATATATAAAACTAATAAGCTGATAAGCAGAATTACAAAGAAAACCTGAAACTTTCCTGTAAATTTAACGCTTGTCAGGTTTAGAATTATAAAAAACACACAGAATCCTATGGCAATGAGTTTAATCTGCCAATTTGTAATATTTGGATTGATTAATGTCGCAAACACACCAATCCCAACTAACGAGAATGCACTTTTAAGACTAAGCGAGAACCAACTGGCAAATCCACCTATTGTGCCTGCTGCTGAACCCATGCTTCGCTCAATAAAGAAGTAATCACCACCGGCTTTAGGCATAGCTGTCGTCAATTCAGCTTTAGCAAATAATGCAGGTAAAATGAATACGCCTGCCAGGATATAGACTAGTATCACTGCCGGACCGACCTTAGCATAGATTAGTCCGGGAAGGATAAACAGTCCGGAACTGATCATTGCGCCGGAAGCAATGCAAAATACGTCAATTACTCCAAGTTGTCGGATTAATTTCTTATGCATAAACTTATTTCTTATTGTGAGAAAACAACGTAATAAGCTGTCTTATTCTATTTGGATGTATAATAATGATGAACAATCCACCTACTATATTTCCCAGCGTTACAGGTATAAGGTTGTGGAATATTATGTAGTGTTTGTAGAATGGAACGCCCTTTACAAAAAGACCTATTGGAATTAGATACATATTTGCGACACAGTGCTCAAATCCCGATGCAACAAATACCATAATCGGCAATATACAACAGAATATTTTAGAGATAATATCTTTTGCGAAAAATGACATAATAATAGCAAGAACAACCAGCATGTTACAAAAGATCCCTCTAATAAAGCATTCCATAAACGGGATATTCAGCTTATTCTCAGATATTTTTATAGCTAATTGTCCTAACCTATTGATGTCTAACTGAGTACCTAGAAGACCTGATTTAAAGATAAGGAATGCAAATAAAAAAGAGCCGACAAAATTACCTAAGTAAACGACAGTCCAATTTTTTAATACTTTCCGAATTGGAAATAATGTTGACAGGGTTCCAACAATCATCATTATATTTCCGGTAAATAATTCAGCTCCTGCAATAACGACCAATACCAGCCCGACACCAAAAACAGCGCCTCCAATAATTTTCCCCATGCCTTGCTCAAGCGCGACAAGAAATGCATGTCCTCCAAGGCTGATGTATAGTCCTGCAAGAATACCTAAAAGAAACAATTGCCAGATTTTCGTATTTGCTTTTTTAATCCCCAATTGTGATATCGTAACTTGAACTTCTTGCGTGGTCAATTTGGGATCATAGTCTTTTAACGGTGCGTTATTCATAACGTAGCTCCTATGTTTACTGGTCTCCATATTATACCGCCAAATTTTATAATTGCGAGAACTTTTGGAAAAACGCAAGATATTACAAATTAAGGCAATATAATTTGAGAAATATAGTCATGTTAAAGATATACTCCTATAAATTTTGAAAAAACAGATAGGAGCATTAGCTATGATGACAGATCTGGAAATTGCACAAGCTGCAAAACTTAAACCAATTCAGGAGATTGCTAAAAATATCGGGTTAAAAGAAGATGAATTGGAGTTGTATGGTAAGCATAAGGCAAAAATCATCCTTGAGGTTCAAGACAGGTTCCATGCACGGCCAAACGGTAAATATATTGATGTAACGGCTATTACCCCAACTCCTCTTGGTGAAGGAAAAACCGTTACAACGGTTGGTCTGAGTATGGCGCTTAACAGAATAGGCAAGAAAACGATTACTGCAATAAGACAGCCTTCAATGGGTCCCACATTTGGAATTAAAGGTGGAGCAGCCGGTGGAGGGTATTCACAAGTTGTGCCTATGGAGGACTTCAATCTTCACCTTACAGGGGACATACACGCTGTAGGAGTGGCTCATAATCTTCTCGCAGCATTTATTGATAACTCTCTTCAAAAAAACAATCCACTAAATATAGATCCGTTTAGTATTACATGGCGTCGTGTTGTGGATGTCAGCGATAGAGCCCTGAGAAACATTGTAATAGGATTGGGCGGCAAGATAGATGGAGTCCCCAGAGAAACAGGTTTCGATATAACCGTAGCTTCAGAGGTTATGGCAATCCTTGCTTTAACAACGGGTTTGAAGGATTTAAGAGAAAGGTTAGGCAAAATAGTGATTGGCTATACAAAAGATGCGAAGCCAGTAACGGCTGAAGATCTTAAATGCGCAGGGGCAATGACTGTTCTTATGAAAAACGCGATAAAACCAACTTTAATGCAGACGTTAGAAAATACACCTGTGCTTGTTCACGCAGGTCCGTTTGCAAATATTGCGCATGGTAATAGTTCCATACTGGCTGACAAGATAGGACTTAAACTAGCTGATTACGTGGTAACAGAAAGCGGATTTGGGGCAGATTGCGGTGCGGAAAAATTTCTTAACATCAAATGCCGTTATAGCAAACTAGTTCCTGACGCAGCTGTGATAGTATGTACTGTTAGGGCGCTTAAGATGCATAGTGGTGATTTTACAGTTGTTGCCGGAAAACCGCTTGATGATGGATTAATTAAGGAAAATCTGGATGCTATCGAGCGCGGAGCATGTAATCTGGAAAAACATATTGAAAATATGAAACTGTTTGGAATTCCCGTAGTGGTTGCTGTAAATCGATTTACAACTGATACGGATAAGGAAGTAGAATTAATAAGGGATATAGCTAAAAGAGCTGGTGCAGAAGATGCTGTTGAGAGCACTGTGTGGGCTGACGGAGGTAAGGGAGGAGAAGAACTTGCAAAGAAGGTCGTTGAAGCGGCTGAGAAGCCAAGTAACTTTAAATTCCTATACGATGTAGAACAGTCTATAGAAGAGAAAATGACCATTATTGCAAAAAAGATTTACGGAGCTGATGGGATAGATATTTCTCCTATTGTTAGAAAGAAGATTCGCGTATATGAAAAAAATGGGCTTGATAAACTTCCCCTATGCATGGCAAAAACACACCTGTCTCTTTCCCATGATCCAAAATTAAAAGGAAGACCCAAAAATTTCACAGTTCCGATAAAAGATATCAGACTATCTGCAGGCGCAGGATTTCTTTATCCTTTGCTTGGAGACATGCGAACCATGCCCGGATTGCCGACCACACCTGCAGGCACAAATGTAGATATTGATAATACAGGGAAAACCGTTGGGTTGTTTTAATAGATAATCCGATTAGGAAAATAAGGCTTGTATTTTTTGGAAACTTAATTAGAATTATATCAGACTATTCCGAAAAACTAGTTTAGGAAGGGGGTGTGAGAATATGTGGAGTTTAATTGGTGGAATAATTGCCGTAGTTGTTGGAGCTATGGGGTTGATAAAATGGTTTTCGCTTTTTGTGAAAGGTCTTGAGGCCACTATCCCAGCGATATTGGTTCTCGGCGGTATAGCTGCCGTTGCTGCCGGCATCAGTTCTATTAAAGATGATATCGCAGCTAAAAAAGAGAAAGAGGAAGAAAAGGAAGAGCCTGCTGCTGAAGAAGTAAAGCCTGAGGAAAAAAAAGAAGAAGATAAAAGCGAATAGAAATTTTTGAATAGTTAGAGAGGGGACAGAATAAGCCGCATAGTGTGTGGTTGGTCTGTCCCTTTTATTGTGCTTGACATAGCGTACTGTAATTGGTATGTTTCCTTCTCAATACATATCGCGACAATTTAGTTAATAGTATAGGAATAAAGTAATGCAAATTGGAGACGTTAAGAAGATAAGAAATATCGGCATTATGGCTCATATTGATGCGGGTAAAACGACCACAACGGAAAGAGTATTGTTTTTTGCAGGCAGAATACATCGTATAGGGGAAGTTCATGACGGGGCTGCTACAATGGACTGGATGGAACAGGAAAGAGAGAGAGGAATAACAATTACGTCCGCGGCTACAACATGTCTTTGGCGTAATCATAACATTAATATCATTGACACTCCCGGACATGTGGATTTCACTGCAGAAGTAGAAAGAAGTCTAAGGGTTTTAGACGGCGCAGTGGCAATATTTTGTGCAGTTGGCGGCGTAGAACCGCAAACTGAAACCGTATGGAGACAGTCGGAAAAATATAAAGTTCCCAAGATTGTTTTTATTAACAAGATGGATAGAATTGGAGCAGATTTTTTTGCCGTACTTGAGATGATAGACAGTAAACTTGGGGTCAATTATGTTCCAATTCAGTTACCTATTGGAAAAGAGGACAAATTTCTTGGTATTATAGATGTTGTGGAAGAGAGGGCATTCTTCTTCAATCAGGAAGACACTACGGAAGAGCCGGAAGAGCGGGAAATTCCGGACGATTATATGGAGATAACGAAGAAATATAGAAATGAGCTAATAGAAAAACTTGCTGAGGTAGATGACGATCTCATGAATAAATATATTGAAAATCAGCCCATTGCAGTAGACGAAATTAAAAAATCTCTCAGTAAGGCAACTATAAGGTCTAAAATGTTTCCCGTATTATGCGGCGCAGCTTTTAAGAACAAGGGAGTTAGGATGCTTATGGAAGCTGTCGTTGATTACCTGCCAAGTCCTGAAGATGCGCCACCTGTGGAAGTTATAGATAATGATTCAGAAGAAAAGAGCCTGTTCCGTTTCGGAGAAAAAAAAGATCTATTGGGGCTTGCTTTTAAGATTGCCGTTGATCCTCATATTGGGAAACTTATTTATTGTAGAATATATTCAGGTTCAATAAAGAAGGGCGAATATGTTTTCAAGGCAGGGTCATCAAAAAAAGAAAGAATATCCCGTATTGTAAAGATGCACGCCAATAAAAAAGAAGCTGTGAATGTTCTCAGTGCAGGAGACATAGGGGCGATAATCGGCCCTATGAACATTACTACAGGGGATACAATATGCAGCCAAAGGTCTAATCTTTTCCTTGAGAATATAGAATTTCCAACGCCTGTAATTTCAGTGGCGGTTGAAGCAAAAAACAAGATTGAGCAAGAGAAACTTTCGGATTCAATAAGGAAATTATCTAATGAGGATCCGACATTTAATTTCTTCTTTAATGAGGAAACATCCCAAACTATTCTTTCCGGTATGGGTGAGCTGCATCTCGAGATCCTGATAGATAGATTAAAGAGAGAATTTAACGTATCTGCGAACGTAGGCAAGCCTAAAGTTGCTTTTAAGGAGACAATAACCAATATCCAGGAAGAAAAGTACAAACATCAGAAACAAACCGGCGGAAAAGGACAATTTGCAGAAGTACATATAGAACTAATTCCCGCAAAGAAGGGAGAGGGTTTTGAATTCGTTAATAATATCAAACAGGGAGTTATTCCCAAAGAATTTATTCCCGCTGTTGAAAAAGGTTGTATTGAGGCAATGGAATCAGGAATTTATGCGGGGTATCCTGTAATTGATGTAAAAGTAAGATTGTTTGACGGAAGATTTCACGAAGTTGACTCCTCTGAGATGGCTTTTAAGGTGGCTGGGTACTATGCGTTCAAGAAGGCGTTTATGAACGCAGGTCCAAGGCTTGTTGAGCCGATTATGACGGTAGATATATCTACTCCTGAAGAGTATTTTGGTCCAATCACATCTAATATAACCTCAAGAAGAGGCAGGATAATCCTGATAGAAAAAAAGGCTAAGAGTCAGTTAATAAAGGCTGAAATTCCGCTTATGGAGCTTTTTGGCTATACCACACAGCTGAGATCGTTATCACAGGGACGAGCAGCAGAGTCTATGCAGTTTGAAAGGTATGATAAAGTTCCTCCGCATATTGCCAGCAAGATAATAGAAGGGGACTGAACGAGCCTTATTAGATATTAGTAAGCATAGCGTCTTTTGTTCTAAATATCTTCTTAAATGCTCTAACCAGTTCTTTTTTGTGCCTGTCATCATGAGCATATATTCTGCAGAGATAGACCCTGGATGGCACAAATTTGAATAGTTCCTTTAGAGTTTCTTTCTGGATTTTACCAGACCCGGGCTCGTAGAGAAAAATCTGTTTATCTCCCATTGCCATGGGATTATCCGGCCTTGGATCAAGGGCAGGAATATCCAGTCGAAAATCTATCTTATCAGGATAGAGGTTTTCCTTTATTTTTGCTTCTAATCTTTCAACATCTGAATAGAAGATATCTGCATAGTTTTCTGTGTCCTTTAATCTTTCAAATTTCTCATAAACCATTTTCCACTGCCTTTGTCTCATAAGAATTTTCTCCCATTTTCTACCAAGGCGGCTTTTGCTCTGGTTTTTGCTATCTCTCCACTTACTCACATTCTCAAACAATGACCATTCTGTAAGATATAGATAATCGTTGAGATGATTTATTGGATTTTTATTTTTAAAGATTATTTTCATTGTTTCATGGAATATATCCTTCAAGCATAGATCTATTGATCTTGTGGTTCTGTGATAATAAACAGCGGAATAAAGACTCAATCTGGCATTGACAAAATTAAGCAGTGCTGTCTTGCCGGCGCCATGAAACGTTAAACCTTTTGATGATATAAATGTATAATGCAGAATGCGTTCAAGGTCAATAATTCCTCTGGAAAAGCCCGTTATGTATGAATCTCTTAATACATAATCAAGATTATCCACGGTATATATGCCGCTAAAAAGAGGCAATAAGAACTTAAGCCATTGTGGAAAAGACGAGCGAGTTCTGTCTTTTTTAGGTTTTTCAACAAGAAAGGATATGTGTAACGGATTAATAACCTCGCCTTTAGCAAAATCTCCAGATGGACTTCTTTTGATCCGTTTTAATAATGAAGCCAGCTTTGTTTTTATTATTGTCTTTGATATTGTTTCGTGAGAAACATTAAATTGCTTGAGATAGTTATCATCAAAAAAATGTCCGAATGGTCCATGTCCTATGTCATGTAGCAGTCCGGCAAGTCTCATCAGCTCTTCTATATAATTACTCGACGGACAATCCGGACAGACTTTTTTTATTGATGGATATAGATGCAGAGCAAATCTACCTGCTACATGCATTGTTCCAAGTGAATGCTGAAATCTGCTATGTTCAGCCGAAGGAAAAACCCAGAATGCGCTCTGAAGCTGATGTATGCGTCTGAGCCGTTGTACCCACGGGTTATCAATAATATCGCGTTCTGTAATTTCTGTTTTGTTTTCTTCGGTTGGAGAAGTGAATTTGATATAATTATGTATAGGGTCGCTTATTAGATCTACCCCTGAATAAAAAGAATCGTTTTCCTCCAGCTCTTTTGCTTTCATTTCTTTATATATCAATAATACCAGCCGTCTTTTTTGTCAAGGAAATTTATGCTATAATACTTTGACATTGTCTGGGAAATTAAGTAGAATTCAAGGGGCTGTGGCGCAGTTGGGAGCGCGTCTGACTGGCAGTCAGAAGGTCGGGAGTTCAAGTCTCCCCAGCTCCACAAACTTATTATAACTTTATTGGAGAATATATGACAAAATGCGAAGCTTTTAGAATACATGACAAGTTACATATCGCTATAACAAGTAAACAAATGGAATTAACCCCTAAACTTAGGGATTACATTCAGCAGAAGACATCAAAATTAACAAAATACTTTTCTCATATATCTGACATACATATTACTGTAAATGAAGAAAAATATAGGCATGTTGTAGAAATTAACGCACTAACCAATGGAACAACAATGCCGAGCCGAGCCGAGCATTCAGATATTCATACGGCGTTTGATAAAGCGCTTGCTAAAATTGAAAGTCAAATCAGGAAATATAAGGATAAAATCGTAACGCATACGCCCAGACAAGAAAAAGACAGTGAATAATTTCTGATAAAAAGGAATATAAGGTGAAATTAACTGATTTTATTAACAAAGACGCTGTTTGTGTAGATTTGAAATCAAAAGGTAAAACAGATGTGCTTTATAAGCTAGTGGATATTCTCCTGAAATCCGGAGAAATTAAAAATGTTAATAGTAACAGGGATAAATTGTTTAACATTCTATACGAGAGAGAGAAGCTTGGCAGTACAGGAATTGCTAATGGAGCGGCTATCCCGCATGGAAAATCTGATTTGGTAAAAAGCATAAGCATTGCCATAGGTATTTCTCCCAACGGAATTGACTTTGATTCACTTGACGGGCAAAAGACGCATATATTTGTTCTTCTAATTGCGCCTCCTAACTCTGCAGCTCCTCATTTGAGAGCGCTGGCAAAAATATCTCGTATTTTAAAAAATAAGGCCTTTAAGCAGGCTTTGATAGATGCCAAATCTCCAGAGGATGTGGTAAAACTAGTTGCGACAGAAGAAAAAATACTTTAAGGGGACTAGTAATGCATGGAGTTTTGTTGGATGTGAATGGATCCGGTGTGCTGATTATAGGTAAGAGCGGTGTGGGGAAAAGCGAAGCAGCTCTTGATCTAATTGCAAAAGGACATCGCCTAGTTGCAGATGATGTTGTTGATATTAAATTAATCGCAAAAAAATCCTAATGGGCTCTGGGGCCAATCTCACTAAACATAAGATGGAGATCAGAGGTTTAGGCATTGTAGATATTTGCGCTATCTTTGGAATAGGAAGCATAAGAAATCGTAAAAGAATAGAATTGGTAATAAAGCTTGAACACTGGGATAGTGGCAAAGAATACGAGAGGTTGGGCATGGAAGAAAAAATGTATTGTATATTGGGAATAGATGTTCCGATGATAATTAT
>DAOVHI010000036.1 GCA_030671985.1 bacterium | reverse complement strand
ACCGCTGACTTTAAAATGTTTTGCAAAACGCGTATTGGCAATCATTGACGCAGAATTACCGCATACAAGCATTGGCTTATCCTTAATAAATTCATGATGATCATCAAGAATAAATGAATGCGGGTTATTCTGGATTGTTCCAAGATACGTAGCTACCTGGCCATAGTCCTCACAGAGATCCTCAAGACTATCCAGCTTAAATGCTCTCACTGTACGCGAATAGAAATCAACCATGCCAACCTTTGCTTTAACTTCCGCATCACTTATTGCAATTTTTCGCTCTGAATATACCCGACAATCAGGACATCCAAGACTACTCAGCAGCCGCCTGAAATCCTCAATGTAAAAAGCGCCGGCAAGACATTCCCCGACTAAAACCGGGTCTTCCAGCAAATCTTTTGATATCCTGCGTCCGGCGAAAACATCAGAAAAGAATAATTCCCCTCCTGGCTTTAACACCCTAAAGATCTCCTTCATTACCTTCTGTTTATCAAAAGAAAGATTTATCACGCAATTGGATATAACTACATCCACAGAGTTATCTTCTATGCCTATAGACTTCAGGTCCTCAATATAGCCTTTTTTAAACTCAACTTTTGAGCTTTTAAATCCGAATTTCTCTGCCTGTTTTTTTCGGTACTTATTAGCAACCGCTAACTGCTCATCAGTCATATCAACTCCGATGACTCTACCATTCTCACCCACCAGCTTGGATGCAATATAAACATCCCGTCCTGTCCCGCAGCCAAGATCAAGAACTGTGCAGCCGTCAATCGCATCCGGTATGCGAGAACCGCAACCGTAAAACTTATCTAATATTTCCGGATAGATATCCTTTACAATTTTTCTAATATACATTGGAAATACCTCCGCAGAGCAACAGGCACTTGTTTTGAGATCGTTTTTGCTAGCAAGAACCTTCCCGTAATACTCCTTGACCATTTTCTTACCCGCAGTCACATCATCAGCAAGCGCGCCCTGACAGCTTGATCCATAACCCGCTGTACATGACAGGCAATGCTCTCCGACCATGATATCCCTGCTCTCAAGCTGCTTAGGACTTAATTTAGCAATTGTAATAGGCTTGCCGCTTTCATCCTTTAACTCCCAACCCAGCGACTGGTTAAAATCACAATCATACACCTTCCCGTCATAGCCGATACTTAAAAATTTACGGCACATAATACCGCACACAGTTTCGGGATTAAAATTATCCTTTAACAATTCAATGTACTGATCATACTCACCGCGGGAATCAAGATATTCCTTAAAGCGCTTGATCGGAACATTAGTAATGGTCACAAGCCGTCCGAAATCAATATTAAAGTCCTTTTTTAAATGATGTGAATATTCTTTTTGCAGTTTTTCCTGCTCAGGCGGTAAAAACGCACCGCTTGGATTATAAACAAGGTCAATATCAAGATCCTTTTGCTTTGCATAGCCTATACTATTTAGCGCCTTAAGAGCGCTAATGCTTTTCTTGAAAGCACCGTCACCGCGCTGTTTGTCTACATTCTCTTCTCCATAGCAAGGAAGAGAACAGATCAAATGGATTTTGTTTTTTTTATAAAACTCCGGCAGATCCTCATTCCCCTTTTCATAAATAACACTTAAATTGGAACGCACTATTATTTCTTCTACATGCGGTCTTGCTTTTTTAATAAAATATTTAAAATTCGGATTGAGCTCAGGAGCCCCGCCTGTAATATCAAGGATCAACCCCCTATTGGTCGCTAGAAAAGTAATAATATCATCAATTATTTTTATAGACATTACTTTGCTGCCTTCTGGCGATGCTCCCACATGACAATGCTGACAATTTTGATTACACAAATTGCCCATGTTTATCTGAAGAGTAGTCAGCTCTGTTCTCTTTAGACATTCGTCGTCTCTCGATATTCCGGATGCATCAAGAGTGCTCAAAAAAGCATTCATCTTTTCCTCCTTAGTTAACACAAACTCATTAGTTACTATGGGTATCACTTGAATCTATCTGTTGCCCATGCTTTAATTTGAGAAACTTCTGCAAATAGTATACACCTACTAGAAGCAATACAGCAACAGCGATCTTCCACAGATGTGCAGGATTAGTTAAAGCACTTATCAGCGAACCGCCAAAATATACAAGCGCAAATGATCCGGGCATAATCCCGATCAATGTTGCCAGAAAATAATCCCGGAATTTTACTTTGGTCAGCCCAAGGCTTAAATTCTGTATGTCCCAAGCAACATTAGGGATAAGCCTTATAAGCAAAACCGTGATGAAGCCTCTTTTCTGCACTGCCTCATCGATCTTTGCCATTTTCCCCTTGACCATTTTCTCAATAGCCGAACGGGCAAAATAACGCGCAATAAAAAACTCCCCAACTGCAGAAAGATTTGCTCCGATTTGAAGGATTATAAATCCCTTTAATGGTCCCCATATTGCTCCAGCCGATGCTGATGTCAGTGCAGCAGGCAGCAAAATTAAAGGTCTAAGTATATAAAGGATAATATAAGCAATCGGCCCCCAAATTCCAAAAGAATCTATCTTTGCTTTAAACTCATCTGAACTAATCTGCGAAAAATCGATATTTAAACTCCTCATCAAAACAACAATCAACCCAATTGCAGCAATGCCGATTAATAATTTCACCCATGGATTTTTAAGTATTTTCATTGCAAATCTCCTTCATTTTATTTTCCCGTATAAAGGGGTAAGCAGCATTCCCTTTATACTCTGCCATCTATCCTCCTTAAGTATTCTCAATCCAAACTTTATATCTTGAGGATCATTTCTTTTTTTGAATGACCTGAAAATCCTGTCCCAAAAAGAAAACACACTTGAGTAATTAGAATTTGTCTCATCCCATACCTGGGAATGATGCACTCTGTGCATATTCGGAGTAACTATTATACTCCTGAGCATCTTATCTGAACCTTCACTAAGAGACACATTACTGTGATGAAACAAAATAACCGGACTCATAACAAGCTTATAGATAGCCAAAAATACAATATCCATGCCCAGCAGCGGGATAATCGCCAGTCTTACGACTGAAGATAATATTATCTCAATTGGATGAAAGCGCATCGCACTTGAGGCATCCATAGCCAGATCTGAGTGATGCATGCGATGGAACTTCCAAAGAAACTTATTTTCATGATTTATCCTATGCCAGAAATACATCCATAGATCAAATAGCATAAAAGCAATAATACCTTTAATATGCCATGAGATATTGAGGTTAAACAGCAACCCGAATGAATTTTTCTTTGCCATCTGTACTATATAAATCAATAAAGTGCCAAACAGCACATTGGCTATTATGCCATTAGTAATACCAAAACCAATATTTATAGCGCTATGACTAATCCGCTTTTGCCGTCCTTTGAAAAACGGGAATAGCCCTTCAAGAACAAAAAAGATCAAAACCACAGCTATAGAATAAATCATTTCTTTGTTCAATTTTAACCTGCTCCCCTTAGTTTAAGCCCGCATCATATTAATAACTGATTTTAACAGCGGATTACTCAGAGATTCTACCAATGGTTTAGCCGCTGTTTTTTTAATCAATTCCGAAAGCGTCGGATAAATATACAAAATTGGCCCCAGTTTAGACAAAGGAATTTTCAAGGATTTGGCAATAAGCAATCCCTGGATAATTTCTCCTGCCTGAGCGCCCACTATATGCGCACCAATAACCAGGCCCTTTTTGTCTGTAATAACTTTTATTAATCCATCCTTTACAATATCCGTAGTCGCACGGTCTGAACTGGAGTATTCCGTTTTATATACTTTTATATCCTTATACTTTTTACGCGCATCACTCTCTGTTAATCCAACCCGCGCAAGTTCAGGATCAGTAAACGTCGCCCAGCCAACATTACTATAGTCAACTTTACCCCATGCTATCTTCTTAAACATCGCATTACGCACGCATATATAAGCTGTATAAGCTGCCACATGACTGAATTGGTAAAGACTGGCTATATCGCCGCAGGCAAATATATTTTCATTCGTTGTCTGTAAGTATTCATTTACTTTGAGTCCTTTATTTGTATACTCAACCTGGCATTTTTCAAGCTCAAGCCCCTCAATATTTGGAGCACGGCCAACAGCCACCAGAATTTTTTCAGCAGATATCTTGTTTTTTTTACCCGCATTATCCTCAAGAATAACATCGACCATACCGCTGCTTTTTTCAAATTTAACAGCTTTTTTTCCGGTAAACAGTTTTATTCCCTCTTCCTGAATTTTTTTTTCTAAAACCCGGGCCACTTCTTCATCTTCCCTAAAAAGCACCCGATCAACCATCTCCACAACAGAGACCTCAACTCCCAGCCGGCTCAAGCCCTGTGATAATTCAAGCCCTATAGGCCCGCCGCCAAGAACAATAAGCGATTTTGGCAAAATCTTGAGATCAAAAATCGTCTCATTAGTCAAATAATCTATCGCTTTTAATCCCTCTATGGGAGGAATCATTGGATGCGAACCAGTGGAAATAATAAATTTCTTCGCTGCTATCTCCTGTCCATTTACAGTAAGTGTATTAACTCCTGTAAACTTCGGAGTCCCGATTATAACTTTCATTCCTCTTTTTTCAAAAATTTCCGGAGTTTCATACGAGCCTATCTCTTCTCTAATCTTTCGCACATGCTCCATTACTTTATTTGTGTCTAAAGAAATATCTGTTTTTGAAAACAGGCCATAATGTTCGCGTTTTTTTATTAAATTAGCAACCATTGCCGACTTTAAAAGAGTTTTAGAAGGCATACATCCGTACCACGTGCAATCCCCTCCCAATCTTTTTTTGTCTATTAAACAAACTTTTGCCTTTTGATTAATAGCAGCACTTGCGGCAAACAAACCTCCTGAGCCGCCTCCGATCACTACAATATCATACTTGTTATTCATCATATATCTCCCCTGTTTTTGTTCAGCCGCCAGTAGCAAATCCCGGATAAAGAGTCATCCCGCCATCAACAACAATTGTTGTACCATTGATATAATCTGATTCATCTGAGGCACCTGTATTTATCGGCGTCTTTATTGCACCTGGAGCAATACTGTTTACTCTTATTTTCTTAGGCGCAAGTTCCTGCGCTATGGATTTCATGAATAGCATTACGCCACCCTTTGAAGCCGCATAATTACAATGTCTAGCCAAGGGAATAACTTCATGAACACTGCTTATGCAAATTATCTTTCCTGCTGCAAGCGATCTGCTTTTCACAACCCCTCTTTTAATAAATTCTTTTGCAGCTTCACGAGAGTATAAGAACTGACCCGTTAAATTAACGTCTATTACCTTCTGCCAGTCTTCCATGCTCATATGAATGAAATCAGCGTCTTTCTGCATCCCGGCATTATTGACCATTATATCAATTGTGCCAAAAGCCTCAAACATCTTAGAAAACATTGCTTTAACTTCCTCTTCCTTGCTTATGTCCGCGTTTATTGCTATAGCATTGCCCCCGCATTCTTTAATTTCGCTAACAATTTGTTGAGCTTTTTCCTCGCCTGAGACATAGTTTATGACAACATTTGCACCTTCACTTGCAAGTGCTCTAGCAACTGCTTCTCCAATGCCGGAATTAGCCCCTGTAACCAAGGCTGTCTGACCCTTTAAGATGCATGCTTATTAAACAACTAGACGTATTCATTGTCTGCCCCCCAATTACTCAAGCGTCCTGTTTAGATTCCAGTCATAAGGTAAATATTTAATACTTACTTTATCCTTGTTTTCTAATAAATAATCCCTGATAGTAGCTGTAGTAAAATTAGCTGCAAAATCAAGAACCTGCCTATTATCAAGTCCAAAATCCCGAGCATACCATTTGAAAATCTGAGATAACGCAACTATATTCTCTCCCTTATTAAGAACAATTCCCCTCCTATTAAGAAAACTGCGTCCGGCAACATCAAGCTGCTTATCCAATTTTTTCGCATCATAGAATTCAACCGGAGGACAGGAACTTGCAGCACAAACAAGCGCAAAATGAATTGCGGGATCAAGATTCTTTAATGCAAACTCTTTACGCTTATCTAATGCAGCAAATGCACGAAGCATTGTGCCGGGGTGAGGTTGATTAGCACGCAGAATTCCATGTTCTATATCATCAGGAGTAAAAAATAAATCTCCTATAACATAGCCAATCCTGCTGAAAAAATTAAAAACCTCTTTAACTGAACTGTTAATCCCCAGTTCTATTACCCCATGGATAATCATAATATTGTAGATATTAATCCAAAAAGCCTTCTTCTTATCTTCATCAATAAGAGTTCCAAGGTCAAAAGTTTTTAGTTTTCTAACCTCTATCTGATATTCCCCATAGCTAATAGATACCTTCATCTTGTCATAATTTACTCTTCCCTGATTAACGTCAAAAAAAGCTCCCTGCAAATTATTAAGAATACTCTTTAATTTACCGGCTATATCATTTTCTGGAGGAGAAAGGTTTCCTTTAGTTTTATTTAAAATAATTTTCCCAACAAGCCGTTTGGAAATGTATGCCAACCAGTTAGTTTGAGTTTTTGGTTTTTGCAGATTAAATTCAACATCCAAAATAGCAGTCACAGCATTTATAAAGCCAATATGACTGAACGCCTGCGGAAAGTTCCCCAGCATCTCATTGTTTTTATAATCAAACTCCTCAGAAAAGAGCCCTAGATGATTGGCGGCTTTCAAGGTGTTCCGAAGAACCTCTTTTGCTTTTTTAATATTTCCCGATAAGGCCAGGCACTCTACAAGCCAATAATTACATAACAGGAATCCCCCTTCTTCACCATCTAAGCCGTCATCAGCCTGATAACGCAAGAGAAATCCATTTTTTAACAATTCTTTAACACATGCAGCTATTGTACCCTGGATGCGGTCATCTGTTATCGGCAGAAAGTTCATCAGTGCAATTAAGAGCAGGCTAGAATCTAAATCCTCTGATTCATACCTTTGCACAAAGCTGTTCATTTTCTTATTAAACCCTTTGCGCAGAACTTCTTCTTTAATCGCTTCTTTTTCCTTCTCCCAAATTTCAAAAGGAGCGCTAAACCCGTATCTTCTGGCAATTTTCAAACCGCGGTCCAATGCTACCCAGCACATAACCTTTGAATATACAAAATGAAAAGGCCCATTACGTACTTCCCATATCCCGTCATCAGGATTACGCCAGTTTTTTATAGCCAAATTGCAGATATCCTTAAAAAACGGCCACAACTCTTCATCTATCTTACCCGCATAATCAGAAAGCCGCAGCGCCGTATCCATGATTTCACCATATATATCCCACTGGCGCTGATCATAAGCTCCATTGCCGGCTCTAACCGGATAGGAATTTTTATATCCCTTAAAGTTTTCAATAATCGTTTCTTTAAGGTTAGCCTCTCCTTTTAGGGAATACATTATCTGCAGATTTTTACTGCCATATTTTCCATATATATCATGCAGCCAGTGAATAAAACTCTCAGCTTCACTTAAATGCCCAAGATTAAACAAGGCCTTAAGAGTAAAAGACGCATCTCTTATCCATGTAAAACGGTAATCCCAATTGCGCTCACTTCCAATCCACTCCGGCAAAGAAGTAGTTGCCGCAGCAGCAATAGCACCTGTTGGGGCAAATGTAAGCAGTTTTAAAGCAAGCAAGGAGCGGTTGATATATTCAGTATACTCACCCAAAAATACACATTTACCGGCTACGCAATTATGCAGCCAGTTTATCCAAAATAGACGAGTTTCCTCCATACTACAATTTTGCATATCTTTGGAATCATCCATTCCATAAATAAAATCAAAACGCAGCATTTGATTTTCCTTTAATGAGAATGACAGACTGACTCCATCACTTATTTCTTCCCTGGCATAATCAAACAGGTTAGTTTTAAGTGTGAAATTTTCGCCCTCTGATGAAAAAATAAAGTTGTTATCTTTTTGCTCTACTTGTTTAATTCTATTGCCGTATCCTGGTCTTGGATCGCAGATTAAATTAAACGTCATTTCCCCCTTAGTAACTTTAAGGCATCTGCGAATAACATGATCCGCTTTATCAAACAGTTCATCTTCAGTTTTTGGCATAAAGTCAACCAGTTCCGCCTGCGAATCAGCTGACTCAAACTCGCATTTTAAAATATTTGTATCGCGCATATAAGTTTGCTTAGCGGTGAACTTATCCGTTGGATGAATAGCAAAAAACCCGCCTTTTTCATCATCAAGGATAGAGGCAAATACAGTCGGTGAATCAATATGCGGCATTGCGGAGAAGTCTATAGATCCATCAGACGATACCATGGCAACAGAATGCATATCTCCTATTAACCCGTAATCAGAGATTTGCTTGTACATAATATTGTTCCCTTTATCTTATATCTTTATAAACCTTCTTTAACACTTTTGGTGCTACCCCCAGGATAAATCCTAAAGTCACAAGCCAGTTAATCAATGTTGCCTTGATGATCCCCTGCCTTTGCCAGCGCCTGGGATAAGTATATACTTTTTTCCCGAGCACTGATGTCTTGCCGCGTTTGCGCAGCTTTTTTGAAAACAATACATCATCAAATAAATCCACATCATCATATCCGCCGATTTCAAAAAACACATCTCTGCGTACAAATATAGCCTGGTCGCCAAAAAATAGTTTAAATAGTTTTGCCCGAATATTGCCAGAGGCCTCAATAGAGCGAAAGATCAAATTAGGATCCAATATCCTCTGTTGCAAGCATCCACCGACATACCCTTGGGCAATAACATTTTTGATCTCCTCGATACTTCCACTTTCAAGAATACAGTCTGCATGCAGGAATACGAGAACATCTCCGATAGACTCTTTAGCACCTGCATTAAACTGGTGAGCCCTGTTTTTTTTAGCACTTATCAGCTTTATGGGAAACTCTCCTGCAATCTCAGCAGTTCGATCATTACTTTCACCATCGACAACAATGATCTCATGCAACTCCTTAGAAGTAAGTTTTTCAAGAGTCTCGCCAATTACTTTCTCTTCATTATGCGCAGCTATTATTACACTAACCATTTTTTAATTTCTTTCATTCAAAGACCAGTCATATTGATACTTAATTTTTGGACTGTTTGCCTTTATGTAATCATAGTCCTTTTGGTTTAAATATTTACCGATAAAAACAATAGCATCTTCACCAAAGTCATCGGCAAACCACTTAAATATGGAGGATAGATAAAGAACCTTCTTGTTCTTGTCTAATCTATTCCTTGTTTTATCATTTAAGAAGTTTTTGCCTGCTGCCTCAAGCATACTGTCAAGTTTTTTAGCTGTATACGGAGAGTCGGTTAATCTTGGGCAACCTCTTGCCGCGCAGACAAGGGTAAAATGAACTCTAGGGTCTTTGAATTGCGCTCTAAGGATGCCGTGTTCTATCTCATCAAGTGTAATTTTTTTTCCGGCAATCTCAAATTTCAGTTTTTTCCACACTCCGGGTATTTTCTTTATAGAGGTTACTGGATAATGATCAATGATTGCTTTTATTGTAAATGCATTATAGGCATTTATATACAGCGCCATCTTCTCCTGCCTATCCATTTTTGCAAATTCAGCCTCATCCAGCATAGCAATACTCTTTAGATATTGATCAAGTAAGGCAGGATTGTCCTTAAGCTCTTTATAATCAACCCATCCACTATTTGTATATTCAATAAGCATTTTTGCATATATGGAATGATCAATTTCTTGAGCATGGCTCTTCTGCGCATAGGCAGTCTCAACACCCATTAACCTCGCAAGGTTGTTTTTAACATGATCAGCCTGCGGGTCTAATCTGCGCGCAAGTTTATATAATCTCAAGGCCTGAGCATTGTCTCCCGCTCTTTCACGAACTATTGCCAGATTATTCACCGCATGAGCATAATCAGGTTGTATTCTAAGTGTCTGGTAATAAGTCGCCTGTGCCTCCTTAAGCATATCCTTTCGCAAATAGGCATTGCCGAGATTATATAAAAGCTTTGCATTATCAGTTTTAAACTTAAGAGTATACTTATATAAAGTTATATCATCCCTCCAAAATCCATTCTGACGGACAGTTAAAGACGCCAGTATAATAATTATTGTGAATATAGAAATCTTAGCTGCTTTAGAAAATTTACCAGATCTCATCTTAATCACCCTCTCCCCCCAATATCCCGCCAACAGGAACAACCCCAAAGACGGTATATACAACCAGTGTTCAGCAATTTGCGCACTATATTTAAGCCATCCCCAAAAAGGAAAAAGCCCGACAAGAAACCAGGAAACCGCAAAATTGAATAACTTTGTTTTAAAAAATTTTTTTGCTAAATAAAACCCTGCTAAGAATATCAAAATCGAAATGAAAAAAGGCATTGTAGATAAAACAGGGATTTCTACAAGGCTTTTCTGCATATGTAAATTAACCGGTACTAAAAGCATACTTACGTAAAAAATCATGATTTTAAAAAAATCTGTATTTATCTCCAGAGAAGACGGCGTGATCAAATTACCATTAATCGATGTCAGCCAAAAAAATAAAAACACTATACTTAATGCAAAAAAAGGCAATGCATATTTTACTTTCCGTTTAAGAGTCGTATCTCCCATAGCGAAAATAAAACATGCAAACAAAACAGGAACAATTAAGGCAATTTCTTTACACAGTAAAGAGATCGCAAATAATATCAAGGAAATAACTGTATGCCTATTAAAGGCTCTTTTAAGGTTAAAGCTTTTAAGAAAGAAATAGAAACTTGAAAAAATAAAAAAAGCTGCAATAATATCAGACCTTCCGGAAATATAAGTTATGGCTTCTGTATGAACGGGATGAACAGCAAACAATACAGCAGACAAAAATGATGCATTATCAGAAAGGTGCAGTCTTACTGCTATCATAAAAATCAATATGACATTTAAAATGTGAAACAATACATTGGTAAGATGATATCCAAAAGGATTTTCACCCCAAAGAGCATGGTCAAAGCGCACGGAAAAATAGGAAAGCGGCCGGTAATAACCGCCCACGGGATGAAGGAATATATCCTTCACCCCTT
>DAOVHI010000068.1 GCA_030671985.1 bacterium | reverse complement strand
GTATGTTTGTATGGACAACTAAGCGCATAGAAGAGGCGTTTAAGGAATATATGCCTAAACTTCATAAGGCGCTAAAAGTTATAGACAATTCTCTTTCATCGCCGCTCAGGGATAAGATCAAAAAAGAAGAGTATGAGAAGCTGGAGAATATCTCGATTGATTATGGAATTATGGAGAAGGTGAAAAAAGTAAGCGTTGTGGAAGGTCTCTTTGACTGGAATGATGTGGGCTCGTGGTTTGCCTTGGAGAAAGTTTATAAAAAAGACAACGATGGTAATATTGTTGTAGGAGATTATATAGGCATTGATACAAATAATTGTATATTAATAGGAGATAAGAGTCCAATAACCGCTATAGGTGTTTCGGATCTAATTATTGTGAATACGGGGGATGTTGTACTGGTCTGCAAGAAAACAGAGGCTCAAAAGGTGAAAGAATTGTTGAAACATATTAAAAAAAATAAAAAACTTTCTAAACTGGTTAAATAAATGTTGAAGATTTGGATTCAATTCTTAATAGGCGCAATTATAATTATTCTTGCTGCTTTTAAGTTATCAAAGTATGGGGATATAATTGCCGAAAAGACAGGTATCGGCAGAGCATGGGTAGGAATGATATTTCTTGCCGGCGCAACAGCGCTTCCGGAATTTTTTACTACGTGCAGTTCCGTAGTTATTGAGAAAGCTCCTAATTTAGCTGTAGGCAATGTCTTTGGTAGTATTATGTTTAATCTTTTCATAATAGCGATACTCGATATTATTCAAGGTCATGGACCGATTTTAAAGAAGGTGAATCCCGGGCTGATTTTACTCGGGGCAATTTCTGTGATCCTCTCAGTTGTCGCGATTTTTGGTATGTTGTTAAAGAATGCAGTATCAGTTTTTTCCATAGGTTCTGCAAGTTTTTTGATAATAGGAATATACTTAGTGGGTATGCGCCTTTCCTTTAGATATCAGTCTCGTAATCCTGATGAGTCTCAGGATAGGGAAGTAGATGAAGAGAAAAAATACGAGAACGTTTCCACGTCAAAGACAGTTTTTGGCTATCTGCTTTGCGCGGCAGCTATTTTTGGAGGCAGTATATGGGTTGCCCATACTGCTAAACTTATAGCCGTAGGAACCGGTTTAGGTGAAACTTTTGTTGGAAGTCTTTTCCTTGCAATAGTAACGTCTCTTCCCGAACTTATGGCAACAATAGGAGCAGTTAGAATGGGTCTCTTTGATATGGCGATCGGAAATATATTTGGAAGCAATATGATTAATATAGTGCTTATTCCAATCAGCGATGTCTTATACAGAACAGGTTCTATATATGCCTATTTGTCTTCTACTCATATCCTGACAGCAGTTGTAGGAATTCTTTTAACAATGATTGTAATAATTGGGATCATTTATCGATCCAAAAAATCATTTCTTAAGCTTGGCTGGGATGCGATAGCTATAATTATGGTATATATTGCCAGCACGTATGTGATTTTTAGGTTAAGGTAAATATAAAAACAACAAGGGGGATAAGATGGATTTGAAAAATTTGATTCGGGATATACCTGATTTTCCAAAGAAGGGAATAATTTTCAAAGATATAACTACGTTGCTCAAGGATAAAGATGCATTTAAAGAAGCGATTGATAAACTTGCAGAAGAATGCAAGGGAAAAAAGATTGATAAAGTGGTCGCAGTAGAGGCAAGGGGTTTTATATTCGGCGGAGTGTTGGCGTACAAGCTCGGAGCAGGATTTATTCCGCTCAGAAAGCCGGGAAAACTTCCATACAAGACAATAAAAGAGACATATGAACTGGAATACGGTACTGATACACTGGAAATACATAAGGACGCAATAAAACACGGAGAGAATGTTCTCATCATAGACGATCTTCTCGCGACAGGCGGAACAAGTTTAGCAACAGTTAAACTTGTTGAGAAACTTGGCGGGAATGTGTCAAAGATCGTGTTTCTCATAGACCTTACGTTTCTGAAAGGCGCTGAGAAGCTTGATGGATACGATGTAAGCTCATTGATAGAGTATTAGAATATTTCTGCGCCTGTAGCTCAGTAATGGATAGAGCAAGGGATTCCTAATCCCTGTGTCGGAGGTTCGAATCCTCTCAGGCGTACTGGATTTGGTAAGTTGAAAATATAAATTTTTTGTGATATAAGTTTCAGTGAATTTGGGGCGATTAACTCAGCGGGAGAGTGCTACTTTCACAGAGTAGAAGTCACTGGTTCAAACCCAGTATCGCCCACCGGAAATGACAATAGCTTTTTTAGGAGATTGAATATGAAGTGTGATACGTGCGGTAAAGAGGTTCTCAATGTAAAGAGGATTATTCTTGAGAAAGGATATGATAGGACACAAGCAAGGGCGATTTATAATTGTGAAGAGTGTTATAAAAAGAAAGAAACAGATATAGAAAAGCGTACTCAAGACAAAGTGAAAGGTGAAAATAAATGACAGGACTAGCGGATGATATTAAGTTATTGATTCAAGTCCAGGACGTGGATGCGCAAATACAAAGTTTAGATGCGGAGATAAAAAAAATACCTAGGGAAATGGATATCCATTATAAAAGTTTTAAGGCAAAGAAAGATGAGTTGGCCGCTTTAGAATCGGAACTTGTGGAGATTCAAAAGGACAGAAAATTGAAAGAAGTTGAACTTGACAGCGGGTCAGAGTCAATAAACAAATATAAAACGCAGCAGTATTCTGTTAAGACGAATAAAGAATATACTTCTCTACAACACGAAATCGGAGAAATACATGAGAAAAATTCTGTATTGGAAGATGAGATACTCTTATTTATGGAACAAGCAGACATAGCGCACGAGAATATAGAAAAGAAGACAGATGAGATTAAGTTGGAAAATGAAAAAATTGAACGGGAAGAGCAAGAGAATAAGAAGAAAATAAACCGGCTTGAACAGGAGCTGCAAAAAAAGAAAGAAGATCGAAAAAATTTAGTCGCGACTATAAATGATGCTTTTGTAAGTAGATATGAAAGAATTAGAGATTTGAAAAACGGGATAGGCATTGTGAATATTAGTGACGGAACGTGTGGAGGATGTAACATGGAATTACCTCCACAGGTAATAAATAATGCAAAGACCGTTAAGGGAATTACTGTATGTGAAAGATGTTCGCGTATACTGTATGTAAAGGAAAGCGATTAGATGAATGAGTTAACTATATATGTTGATGGAGCGTCTAAAGGCAATCCCGGAAAAGCAGGCATTGGGATTGTGTTTTTTTATGAAGGAAAGAAAGTAAAGGAATATTCTCAATACATAGGAGTTACAACAAATAATGTAGCTGAGTATATGGCTGTAGTTTTTGGCATGCAGGAAGCTTTGATTATGGGCGTGAAGAATATTGCTATTTTTACAGATAGCGAGCTTATTGCAAATCAAATAAATGGTGTTTATAAAGTCAAAGATAATAATCTATTTCGTTTACATAAACAGGTTCAACATCTAGAAAGCGGATTTAAAAAGTTCAATATTACACACATAGAACGTGCCAATAATAAGGAAGCTGATGAATTAGCTTCCAAAATATGTAAATAAGCAGGTCGGTTGACCGCCTCAATGTATGTTGGGGAGGAAAGTCCGGGCTCCGGAAAGCAAGATGTCCTGTAACACAGGATGGAAGCAATTCCGAGGAGAGTGCAACAGAAAGCAAACTTCCAGATGTCCAATTAGACGTTTGGTAAAGTTGAAATGGTGTGGTAAGAGCACACCGGTCTGACGGTAACGTCAGGCGCATGGTAAACCCCATCCGGAGAAAGGCTAAGTAAGAGGGAAGAGGCTGCTTGTCTCGATTTTACCCTTGGGTGAGCCGCTAGATGCCGATGGCAATATCGGTACAAGATAGATGGTCAACTATTACAGAACTCGGCTTATAGACCTGCTTATTTTTTTATTTATACAGTTTGTGTTTTTTTATGTAATTCTCAATCTTCTCGGACAATAAGTATTTTATCGGAGCGCCGGTTTTTATCCTTTCTCGAATATCAGAAGAAGAGATTTTGAGACAAGTAATTTTCATTACTTTAATAAGCTTTTTAAAAACAGGTTTTGCTTCTTTAATATCATATCCCGGGCGGGTCGTTACTATGAACTTACACATTTTTAAAAGCGCATCAGGAGATGCCCAGCTATTTATTTCCAGAAAAGCATCTGCGCCTATTATGAAATATATATTAACGTCTTTGCCATAGTCTTTCACAAATGTTTTAATCGTATCTATAGTATAGGATGTGCCTCCTCTTTTTATTTCAATGTCAGAAACCTCAAATCTAGGATCATCAGCTATTGCTAATTTTATCATATTAAGACGATGATGAGCTTCGGCAAGATTGGAGGCGTTTTTGAGTGGATTAAGAGCTGAAGGAACAAATATTACCTTATCCAGTTTAAATTTGTCGCAAATCTCAGAAGCGCTTACAAGATGACCGTAGTGGATGGGATTAAAAGTGCCGCCAATAATACCAATTCGCATTGTTTACTCTCGTACTTGTCCTTTACCAAAAACAAGATACTTATATGTTGTTAACTCTTCCAGTCCCATAGGTCCTCTGGCGTGTAGTTTGCCTGTGCTTATACCAATTTCGGCGCCCAATCCAAATTCCCCGCCGTCAGTAAATCGAGTAGACGAGTTAACGTATACAGTAGCAGAATCGATTTCTTTCAGAAACCTGTCTGCTGATGAACTGGTTTTTGTAATTATAGCGTCAGAATGGCATGATCCATATGTATTGATGTGATTAATTGCCTCTTCTTCAGAGGACACTATCTTAATGGAAAGTATTAGATCAAGATATTCGGTTGACCAGTCCTTTGTCTTTGCAGGTTTTATTTTAGAAACAAGTTTTTTAGTTTTTTCACAGCCTCTTATTTCAACTCCAGCATTCCTAAACATATCTATCATCTGAGGAAGAAAGTCTTTTGCGATATCTTTATGAACAAGAAGGGTTTCCATCGCATTACATACCCCCGGACGCTGAACTTTTGCATTAAAACATACTGCTTTTGCAATATCAATATCTGCATCCTTGTCAATATAGGTATGACATATTCCGTCACTATGTTTAATTACAGGAATAGTAGAGTTCTTCGCAACAAATTGTATAAGACCTTTTCCTCCGCGCGGAATTATAAGATCAATGTATTTATCCATTTTCAACAGATGATTCACTATTTTTCGGTCAGTACTTTTTATCATTTGTATGCTGTCAGAAGGAACTTTCGTTTTACTCAGGCTGTTTATCATTATTTGGGATAAAGTAATATTTGAATTTATGGATTCTTTTCCTCCGCGAAGGATTACAGCATTACCTGCTTTAAGACAGAGGCTCGCTGCATCCACCGTGACATTTGGCCGAGATTCATAGATTATACCTATAACCCCAATAGGCACACTTACCTTTTCTATTCTTAATTTATTTGGTCTGGTTATCTTGCTAAGCACTCTGCCAACAGGATCTGGGAGTTTAGTTAGCTGTTTTAGAGATTTACAAATATTTTTTATTCGTTTTGGAGTTAAAGTTAGACGATCTATTAAAGCATGAGACAGGTTGTTCTTTTTTGCGTTTTTAATATCAATAAGATTCGCAGATAAAATTTTAGCTTTGTTTTTCTCAATACCTTTGGCAATAGCCAGAAGAGCTTCGTTTTTTTCTTCTGTTGAAAGAGTTGCCAGCACTCTTGATGCATCTTTTGCGTTTTGGGCGTTCTTAGCTAGATTTTTAATCATATGTTTTTACCGATTTCAAACCACAGTGTTTTTCAATCGGGTCAAAATCTCTATCATTATGGAGAAGCGGTATTTTGTGCTCAATTGCAACTGAGGCAATCATACAATCAACAGGTTTTCTAACAGTAATTCCTCTGCTACGGAGTAAGCGGTAAATTTCTGCTGATTTAATAAAGGTAGTATGTGTCATAGGAAGAAAAATTAACTTATCAAATAGATTCTTGGTTTTCTCATAATCTCTTTTCTCCCGAATGCCTTGAAGAACTTCTGTTAAAATTATACCGCAAATACAGAGATTCTCCTTTTGTCTAATAAAAGATTCCAACACTGAAACATGAGGCTTTTGGCAATCTCTAAAGAAATCAATCCACACAGTTGTATCTACTATGACCATTATGCGCTACGTCCCTGACGCCAGGTTGTTAAATCTCCCTCCCAAACAATCTTTCCTCTAAGTCCAAGAATTTTTGACTGAGACTCATGTCTAAGTAGCTCATGTAACGCATAATCAATTAATGTTCTGCAAGTCTTTATTCCTGTTACTTCCCGGCAGTTAGCAACAAGTTTGTCATCAAGAACAACATTTGTACGCCCCATAACAATTACCTCCAATTTATTCTACACATAATACCAGTAAAATATGTGTATTACAAGAGGAAAATCGCATCATAATATCATCGTTTTTGGGAGAAAGATTGTACCGACTTTTTCTCCATTCATTATTCTGGAAAGAGTATTCTTTTTTAGCCCATTGGCTATTATTACGGTTACTCCTGACTGTGTTCCCATTTTGGCCGCAGTCATTTTTGTCAGCATTCCTCCGGTTCCCGTTTTTGAGTCGGAAGCATACGACTCTATTTTAGATCGAATTTTATTCACTTCTGATATAAGAGAAGCTTGCTTATCTTTTTTAGGATCCACGGTAAATAGTCCGTCAATATTAGAAAGCATGATTAAAATGTCCGCGTTCAGGAGATTAGCAACAAGTGCAGAAAGAGTATCAGTATCGCCAAACTTAATTTCCTCAGTTGCAACAGTATCGTTTTCATTAACAATAGGAATGACATTTTCTTTAAATAGTTCCATTATTGTATTGCGTATGTTGAGGTATCTAGGTCTGGATTTAAGGTCATCTCTTGTAAGCAGAATCTGCGCAGTATGATAGCCGCTTTTTTTAAAAATCCCCTCATAAGTATGCATTAATTTATTCTGACCTACAGCAGCAACAGCTTGTTTTTTTGATATTGTCAATGAATGCTTCTTAATACCTAAAGCTTTCATGCCTGCGCCTATAGCTCCTGAGGACACAATAATTACCTTAATATTTAGCTTTCGCAGTTTTACTATTTCTTCAGCAATATGAGATATTCTGGCTCTATTTAGTCCTGTATCTGAGGTCAGCACATATGTACCTATCTTAATAACCACACACTTAGCATTTTTTATTAATTCTTTTCTATTCATAGTTGTCTCTCTTCATTGTTCAGCAATTTGTCAACGTGATTTATTAAATCTTTTATTCCTTCTCCGGTGAGTGCGGAAATAGCAAATATCTTCTTTGGATGCAGCTTTTTTTCAAAATCTTT
>DAOVHI010000120.1 GCA_030671985.1 bacterium | reverse complement strand
ATTATAAAAAAGCCTGATTATCTCTTCATCTGTCACATATCCAAACGCCCTAAGTAAAACCGTAGCAAGCATCTTTCTTTTGCGATCCATGCTAACATAAAGTATATCATTGGCATCAAACTCAAACTCAAGCCAGACCCCTCTGTTCGGAATGAGACGCGCTGAATAAAGCTCTTTCTCATTGGAAACTTCTTTTTTCTGACAATAAAGACCTGGAGACCTATGTAATTGACTGACAATAACTCTCTCTGCTCCATTAATGATAAATGTTCCTTGCTCTGTCATAAGAGGCAAATCTAGCAAATACACCTCCTGCTCTCTCACGCTACCAGCTTTTGGAAAATTTTCCCCCTTAATAGTCAGTTTCATCTTCAACTTAAGAGGAGCAGCATATGTCGCCCCACACCTCTCGCATTCAGCCACATTATATTTGGGATCACCAATACTATAACTTAAAAATTCCAGACAGAATTTATCCCTTTCGTCTGCTATTGGAAAAAATTCGTTAAATACTGCCTGAAGTCCCTGATTTTTACGATTTGCGGACACTACATCCTTCTGAAGAAATTCCGCATATGGCGCCCTTTGAATATACATTAAGTCAGGAACATTCATAACAGGAGATATCTGACAATGCACATCTCTGCCAGAAGAATTAGATAAACGTTGAGACATATTTATTCTCCCCTTACTTAAATTGGGCTGCTTTCGCAGCAATTATTATACCTTTAAAGACTGATATCATTGCAATTCTACAACGGCACCAACAGCTTCTAGCTTTTTCTTAAGCTCTTCGGCTTCCTCTTTTGAAACGTTTTCCTTAACGGGTTTTGGCGCAGCCTCAACAAGATCCTTCGCTTCCTTAAGTCCTAAATCCGTAATAGCTCTTACTTCCTTTATTACCTGAATCTTCTTATCCCCAAACTGCTTTAACAGGACAGTAAATGTCGTTTTTTCCTTAGCTTCCTCAGCAGAAGCAGCAGAAGCTGCACCTGGAGAGACTGCTCCGATACCAACCGGAGCGGCACTAACGCCAAATTCCTTTTCCAGATCTTTGACAAGATTAGACAACTCCAGAACCGTCATGTTCTTTACCATGTCTATAATGTTCGTCTTCTCCTGCTTTTTTTCAGACGGCGTTCCTTCCTTCTTGACCTCATCTTTTAAGCTGGGCTCTGCTTTAGCCTGAGAAACTTTCGAATCTTCCTTTTTAGATGATTTAACGTCCTCAGGTTTTACTGATTCTTCTGTCGCTTTCTTAGCTTTTGTTACCATTACCTACCTCCTCTATCTTTGAATTAGTTCTATTATCTATTCTTTCTTTTCCTTCGTTTCCAAAACAGCATGAACAACATAAACAAATCTGGCCAATATTGACCTAATGCAATACGTAAAATTACTTATCGGAGATTGAAGCTGTCCTATTAACTGCATAAGCAATTGATCTCTGGAAGGGATTAAAGCAATTTCCCTGACTTGTTCTGTAGAAAAAATAAGTTCATCAACAAAACCTCCCTTAATATTAAGACAATTATATTCTTTCGAATATTTTGATAACATCTTTGCCGGAACAGTTGAATCGTCCTTGGAAAAAGCAACAGCCGTAGGACCTGTAAAAAAATGATCCAAGCCCTTCAGCCCACTCTCTTTTAATGCCAAACATGCAAGTCTATTCTTGATAACCTTATATGATATTCCTTTTTCATTTAACGTTTCTCGTAAATCTGATATCTCTTTAACTGTCAGCCCCTTATAATCCGTAAATATCATATTATTAGGACTGCTCTGAAATTGCCCGACCAATTCTTTTACTACTTTTGCTTTTTCATCTTTATTCATATGTCTCTCCAGCTACCAATTTTATGTCTTTACCTAATTCATTTTATGCTTTGTGCGTTTAATCGCACTGACGGACCCATCGCGGAACTAATAGTAAGATTTTTTAAATACTGCCCCTTACAAGACACAGGTTTTGCCTGAATAATTTCTCTCACAGTCGTTTGTATATTGTCGGATAATTGCTCCTGAGAGAACGAAGCCTTTCCTACTACTATGTGTAAATTCGCCCCTTTATCCAGCCTATACTCTACTTTTCCTGCCTTAATCTCTTTTATAGCTCCCGCTATATCCGAAGCAACTGTCCCGCTCTTTGGATTTGGCATTAATCCACGCGGCCCAAGCACCTTTCCTAACTTGCTTATTTCCTTCATCATATCGGGTGTTGCAACCACAACATCAAAATCAAGCCAACCTTTGCCTATTTTATCCATCAGATCCTTGTCTCCGACAAAGTCAGCTCCTGCCTGCTTGGCTTTATCAGCATTATCGCCTTTTACAAAAGCCACAATCCTCACCGTCTTGCCTGTTCCATGAGGTAAATTTATAACACCTCTTACCTGCTGGTCAGATTGCTTAGGATCCACTCTTAGATGGAAAGATACATTAACTGTCTCGTCGAACTTCGCGCTAGCTGCTTTCTTCACTAATTCCACTGCCTGAGAAATGTCATACTCTTTTTCCCTATCTATCAATTTCTCAACAGCCTGATACCTTTTACCTCTCTTTTTCATTCTACCGCTTCCCTTTATGTCTCTATCTCGATTCCCATACTTCTAGCAGTGCCTGCTATAATCCTCATTGCTGATTCAATGTTAGAAGTATTTAAATCCTTCATTTTCATTTTTGCTATATCTCTAACCTTATCCTTACCTACCTTTGCTATCTTGCTTTTATTAGGCTCTCCGGATGCTTTTGCAATACCAGCAGCCTGCTTCAGGAGGACTGCAGCCGGAGGAGATTTCGTAATAAATGTGATAGACTTATCTTCATAGACTGTTATAACAACAGGAATTATTAACCCTTCCTTATCCTTGGTCTGATTATTAAATGCCTGACAAAATTGCATTATATTAATACCATGCTGCCCTAGCGCAGGACCCACTGGTGGTGCAGGGGTCGCCTTTCCTGCCGAAATCTGCAACTTTATCATCCCCGCAACTTTTTTCCCTTTTGCCATATTAAAACCTGCTCCTTAATTTAAAATTATATTTTCTCCACCTGCCAAGACTCCAGCTCAACAGGCGTTGATCTGCCAAAAATAGAAACCATCACTTTTAGCCTTCCTTTTTCCGGACTAATTTCTTCAATTTCACCATTAAAATCAGAGAACGGTCCTTCTATAATCCTTATGTTTTCCCCTTTGTCAAACATTACTTTTGGTTTTGGTTTCTCTTCCTTCTCCTTCAATTTCTCAAATATTTTCTGTATTTCTTTCTCAGAAAGAGATACTGCTTTTTTCTTATTTCCAATAAAACCGCTAACTCCATGAATATTTCGTATCAACTGCCAAACTTCGTCATTCATTTCCATCTCTATAAGAATATAACCCGGAAAGAATTTTCTACTGCTAACTTTTTTTTGTCCGGCTTTGACCTCTACAACATTCTCTGTCGGAATTAATATTTGAGACACAAATTCATCCATACCAGCAAGCTTTATTTCACGTTCTAGCCGTATTTTTACCTTATTCTCAAAACCTGAGTGTATATGTATTGCATACCACTTTTTTTCCATAGCCTACCTTATTATCTTACTTAAAATATTGCCGAAAAAGAAGTCCACTGTCCCAATAAATACCGCACTTATCCCGACAGCTATGACAACAATTATGGTAGATTCTTTAATTTCATTCTTCGTCGGCCAAGAGACCTTCTTGAGTTCCTTATAAACATCTAACAAAAAAATTTTAATACGCTTAAACATAATATTAAATACTAGCAGCAGGCCTGGAGGGACTTGAACCCCCATCCATCGGATTTGGAGTCCGTCGCTCTGCCATTAGAGCTACAGGCCTATGGTCCCTATTTAGTTTCTTTATGCGACATATGCTTCCTGCAAAACCTGCAATATTTTTTGAATTCCAATTTATCTTTCTTGGTTTTTTTATTTCTTGTTGTAGTGTAATTCCTATTTTTACACTCCACACACGCTAACGTAACTATATCTCGCATACTCCAATACCACCTATTTACTCAATTTACTTAATAATTTCACTTACGACACCAGCGCCTACTGTCCTTCCTCCCTCTCTTATCGCAAATCTCAAACCATCTTCCATTGCTATCGGAGCTATCAATTCCACCTCTAAATCTACATTGTCTCCCGGCATTACCATCTCT
>DAOVHI010000035.1 GCA_030671985.1 bacterium | reverse complement strand
CTTACACGTATGTTGCAATAGACAATCACGGTAAAGAGATGAATGGGACTGTTGAGGCAGAGACTTCTACTTTGGCAATATCCCAGATAAGGGATATTGGTTATTTCCCTACAAAAGTTTACGAGAAGTTTCCCGCTTCCCGTACTTCAAAGTCTGCTAAGTCAGCAAAATCCGGTGGTAACGCAGGTGTGAATATTCAGATTAAACTGCCTGGGATCGGCGATAAAATAAAGCCCAAACACTTATCTGTTTTTGTCAGACAATTAGCAACCTTGCTTGATGCGGGGCTTCCTTTATTGAGAAGTCTTAATGTCCTGAGAGACCAGGCCAAACCCGGTATTATGCAAGACACTCTCTCAGAGGTATCTGCAGATATTGAGGGAGGCTCCACATTTTCAGACGCACTTGCCAAACATCCAAAAAGCTTTTCAAAGCTTTTTGTCAATATGATAAAGGCCGGTGAAGTTGGCGGGATTTTAGAGGCGGTTTTAGAAAGGTTAGCTGAGTTTTCAGAGAAAGAGGAGGCACTAAAAAGAAAGATTAAATCCGCTATGGTTTATCCTATACTTGTTACTGTTGCAGCCGTAGGAATACTTGCCTTTTTGATCATAATGGTTATCCCAACCTTTAAAAAAATGTTTGATGATTTCGATACGGAGCTGCCAGGTGCTACTGTTTTTCTATTGAAAACTTCTGACCTTTTCAAAGACTGGAAAAGTATTCTTATTATTTTGGGAGCATTAGTTGGTATATTTATAATATACAAGCTTATTAGAAAAACACAGAAAGGGGAGTATTATTCGGATAAATTTAAGTTGTATCTTCCTATTATCGGTCCTTTGACCAGAAAAACAGCTATCGGTAGATTCGCAAGAACGTTTGCAACTCTGATCGGAAGCGGAGTTCCGATACTTCAGGCACTCACTATTGTAAGGGATACATCAGGAAATGAAGTAATAGCTCAGGCAATGGTATCCGTTCGTGACAGTATCAGAGAAGGAGAATCAATAGCCGTGCCGCTTCAAGAAAGCGGAATATTCCCTCCGCTGGTTATCAATATGGTGGATGTTGGTGAAGAAACAGGAGCATTAGATAAGATGCTGCTCAAGGTGGGTGATACATACGATCAAGAAGTAGATGCTGCAGTAGAAGCTTTGACAAGTATAATAGAGCCGGTTATGATTATATTTATGGGAATTATTGTAGGTTTTATAGTTATTGCGTTATTCATGCCTTTGATCAAGCTGGCTACAGCGATTTCATAATCCACCCTGATCTCTTGGCAGAGAGAAAAAAGAAAAGTGGTGTATGATGAACCCAAAAATCCTAGTTGTAGACGATGAACTAAATATGCAGAAAGCGCTTTCCGGTATCCTTCATCAGCAGGGATATGATGTCAAAGTATGCGGAGATGGAAAAGAAGCCATAGAAATTTTAGACACCGAGCAATTCAATCTAATAATTACTGACATAAAGATGCCTCGCGTTGATGGAATGACTATGTTGTCCACTGTGAGAAAGAAGAACAAGGAAATACCTGTCATAATCGTTACCGGACATGCTACGGTGGATTCGGCAATTGATGCAGTAAAGCTTGGCGCCTATGATTATATCAGGAAACCATATATGCCTGAGGAGATTCTTTTATCTGCGCGTAGAGCGATAGAACACGAGAAACTGGTAAACGAGAATTTATATTTGCATGACCAGTTAAAAGAAAAATTTCGTCTTAAAGGGCTGATAGGAAACAACAAAAAAATGCAGGATGTCTATCAATTGGTGCAAAAGGTTTCTAAAGCCAATGCCTCTATACTAATAAGGGGAGAGAGTGGAACAGGTAAGGAACTAATAGCTAATGCAATTCACTACAACAGTCCGCGTAAAAAAAACAAGTTTCTAGCTATAAATTGCGGAGCTTTGCCTGAGAATCTACTGGAAAGCGAATTGTTTGGGCATGAAAAAGGCGCATTTACTGGTGCCATAAGCAGTAGAAAAGGGATATTTGAATCTGCTGACAAAGGGACTATTTTTCTTGACGAAATAGGAGATCTCTCTTTAATCACGCAGATGAAATTATTGCGCGTTCTTCAAGATGGAGAATTTAGAGGAGTTGGGGGAGTACGGCAAATTAAGGTTGACGTAAGAATCATAAGCGCAACTAATAGGGATTTAGAAGACCGTATAAAAGAGGGACTGTTTAGAGAGGACTTGTATTATAGAATAAATGTAATTGCTATTGATCTGCCTCCCCTCAGAGAAAGGAAAGATGATATAGCTCTTTTAGTAAAGCACTTTTTAGCGTCTAAACGGATTTCCTCCGAAGCAATGAATTTGCTCATAAATTTCGATTGGCCAGGTAACGTTAGAGAGCTGGAAAACGTAATTGAACGCGCGGTAACACTGCAGGAAGGAGCATGTATTCTTCCTAAGGATTTGCCGGAATATATTTCTGTAGGAGCAGGCTTTGCGCCTGCCCGCATCAAAACAATTGCAAGAGAGAATTTTCACGAAGCGCGAACCGTCTTTGAAAGCGATTTTTTAATCAATACATTAAAAAAGGCAAATGGAAATATATCACTTGCTTCAAAGAAAGCCGGTATAAGTAGGCGGCATTTCTATGAGAAGATGAAAATATATGGAATTAAAAGATAAAGTTCTTTCTCTGTTTTTGCGGCTTGTATATCTATTCATATTAACAGTTTTAGCCGTTTTCCTTATATACGTTGCTGTGACTGTATGGAGAGATACTTCTCTTCAGCACAGGGATTTCTTTATCGCAATTATCTTTTTTTCTCTGGGATTTATTACCCTTATTTTTCTCTTAAAAATCATCATTCAACCAATATTTGCTGCTTTGAACAGTGGGTTTAAACCCACTGTTCAAAAACCCACTGTTCAAAAAGAGAAGAGCTTACAGCCACTTGTTAGTTCAAGGGAACAACTTAAGAAATGGTCTCAGGATATGGAAAAAAAAGTAGAAGAGAGAACTTTGGAACTAAAGAAGCTCAATATAGAATTGCTTGATACGGAGTTTGAACTTATGGAGCGAAACAAGCTCTCCTCTATGGGGGAAATATCAGCAAAACTTGCGCATGAAATCAAGAATCCTCTGGCAATTATTAATAATGCAGCGTTTTTTCTCAAGAATGCCTTTAAAAATCCGGGGCATGAAGTATCTGAACAGATTGGAATCCTTTTTCAGGAAACAGACCGCATTAATAAAATGGTTACTGATTTACTTAACTTTTCCAGAATTTCAGTATCTAGGAATAATGATATGAGCATGATTGATGTTAATGAGTTGCTTGACGATTCGCTGATGTCTCTTGAATCCGTAGGGGCAGACGGTCATTCGCCACTGCGGAAAAAATATGCTGTAAGGCTGCCAAAAATAAAAGCCAATCCGGATCAGTTGAAACAGGTATTTTTGAATATAATTGCCAACGCTTATCAAGCTATGGGAGGAAACAAAGGAGTAATGGCAAATGGCCGTTCGCCTCTACTTACTATAACAACAGATGTGAAAGAAGAGGGAGATGATCATACGGAAAGTTTTATTGAAATAAAATTCACTGATACAGGATGCAGTATTGCGCCTGAAAATTTAAAGAAAATATTTACGCCGTTTTTTTCAACAAAAGAGTCAGGAAAGGGAACGGGACTTGGTCTTTACATCTGTAAGTCGTTAATAAAAAATCTTAATGGCGATATATCTGTTCAATCTGAAGAGGGGAAAGGAACAAGTTTTACTATTAGACTGCCAGTGAGAGAAAAATCGCACACATTGAGAGAAAAGAAGCCAAACTCACCCTGACCCTCTCTTGAGAAGAGAGGGGATGAGTTTGTATTCTAGGGTTGGCATAAATGTTGCTTTATAGTAATATAGAGTGAAAAAGGGAGGTGGAAATGAAGTTTAGAAAAGGTTTCACACTTGTTGAGCTTCTTGTTGTGATTGCAATTATTACACTGCTTGCTTCAATAATAGTTCCTAATTATTTTAAAGGGCTTGAGAAATCTAAGGTTGGAAAGGCAACGGCAGACGTAATGCTCTTAAGAAAAAGCGTTGATTTGTTTAGAGCCGGTAACGAAGGGGCTCTTCCTGCAAGTCTTGACGTTCTTGTGTCCGAAAAATATCTAAGCAAACCTGTTCCTGCTGATCCATGGAAAGGGACTTATACTTATACAACAACGACCAGCAGTTACACAATAACCGACGGAAGCGGTAAGGGCGTATCGGAGACAATTAATTTTTAAAGGAGGGATTATGGGAAAATTTAAAAGAGGATTCACACTCATTGAGCTTTTAGTTGTAATAGGAATCATTGTGCTTCTTGCTGGTATTGTAATGCCGAACTTTATGAAGCATATTGATTCGGCTAAGAAGATACGAGCGAGAGCGGATATCAACAGTCTTGAAAGCGCCCTTGCAATGTATCAGATGGATTATGGAGTGTATCCAGGTGATGGCAATGCGGGTGGAGAAGATTTATCTAGTGACGCCGATGACAACATAGATGATCTGCAAAGGATGTTACAAGCCGTTGGAACCAACGGGCGTGGATTGTATCTTTCCAAGGATATTCCGAATGACCCTTATGGTATGAAATACAGATATATTGCCCCGGGAGGTACCCCAGCCGATTACGATAATCCGCTTGAAGATCGCAGTTATGATCTCTGGTCTTGGGGAAAAAATAAGGCTCCACTTGGTACTCCTAATGATGACATAGCGTGTTGGGATACGGAGACAAACTAAGAATGGCAAATAAAAGAATGTTGGGTTTCACAGCAGTGGAATTAATGATAGTGCTTGCGATCATGGGCATTATGTTTGTTGCGGCAGCCCCTTCTTTTGTCCAGTTTACGAGAAATTCCAGGATTAAAAGCGGAGCGCAAACAGTTGTTTCCGCCCTCCACACTGCGCGCAGTCATGCAATAACAAAGCGAAAAAATTGCGCAGTTCTTTTTAATATGGATATAAATAACAGTGGATACGCAGTGAAGATTTATTGGGACCCAGATGGCTATGATGAGGGAGGTTCTGTAACCAACTGGAAAACTTTGCCTAAGACAATAATTATGACAGACAATGGGACTTTGGATGAGTGGGATATTATTCCATTTCCCAATGATTCAGATTCGGCAGGTGTTAATGTGAAATATATTTGGTTTAATCCGACAGGAGGAGCATCGGCATCCAGAACAATTGAAATTAGTGATATTAATAGAAATGATACTTCATATATAACAATATTAAATACTACAGGTCGTGTGAGGACATACCGATGAGAAATAGAGCATTCAGCCTTCTTGAACTTGTTATTGCGATGGCTATTATGGGTATCGCTCTTCTTGGGCTTATTCAGATGTTCCCTGTAGGGCTCAAGGCAAGCAAGCGTGCAGGAGATCACACGATAATGGCATTTCTCGGTCAGCAGAAGATGAGCGATATAGAGCAAAAAAAATATGATGAGACCGAGTATGAGTATATGAACGCTAATGATGTTAGCGATTTAGTTACGTATTCGGCATTAACTGCTTCAGATCACTTTTTTTCTTCTCCGTATGAGAACTTTTCGTGGAGTTTCATAATTTCGCAAAATCACAATAATATAGATAATTTATATCACGTTACTTTGGCTATTTATTCCAATTGTGGAGCAGATACTAAAATTGAGGAGTTCGTAACGAGTTATGTTAAATAAATTAACTCACTCTAATTCTCTCAAACTCACCCTACCCTCTCTTGACAGAGAGGGAAAAGGAGAGGGAATATTTACCCCTTCTTTGTCAAGAGAAGGGGGTAGGGGGATGAGTTGCCGTGCTTTCACTCTCATCGAAATTATGATATCAACACTGGTTCTGGCTTTACTGATAACAGGTATTTACTCTATATTCAAAGGCGGTACCGATTCATGGACAAAGGGCAATGTAAGAATGGAGCGGTATCAGAATGCAAGAGCGATTCTTGGTATGATGTCAAGAGAGATCTCCTGCGCAATGGTAAATGAAGCAAGAAAAATATACATGCTTGGACTAAATGATGAAACAGCGGCTTGGATAAAAACAGGTAGTACGAGAGATGAGTTATTCTTTGTAGCTCCTATATACTCAACATCTAATTTAATAGATCCCTCAAATACCACCGCGTCTGATATGTGTGAGTTAGGATACTGGATAAGAGGAGATACAGAAATCATGCGTCATTATGCAGTTGGCACTAGTAATAAAATTGATTTTGTTTATGACACAGGCACAAGCAGTTCACTTGGCATTGCAGTCGTAGATCTTCAGTTTTATTATTATTATGGCGATGCTGCTGAGGCAGATTCTTCTCCCGGAACTTGGGATTCTTTGGCAGATTTGTATCTTGCTGACGGAACTGCTGACGGTTTACCAAAAAAGATAAAGATAGTTCTTCGAACACGTGATGAAGAAGCAAGAGAAGATACTCAGACTTTTGAAACTACTGTATTTATGCCGGGAGCGGAATGAAAATTATTAATTATGAATTAACTCACCCTAACCCTCTCTTGAAAAGAGAGGGAGTGTTCCCCTTCTTTGTCAAGAGAAGGGGCAAGTGGATGAGTTGTAATCAATCCGGAATAGCCCTCATCCTTGTTGTCTCGATCATGGCTGTTCTTGCCTCTATTGCTGCGGCTTTTTCATACAGCATGATAATGGATCAGCGCGCGGCAGCCAATTATATGACTGGAGTAAAGGCAGACTATGTTGCGAAAGCAGGTATTCAGCATGCAATCGGTGTTCTAAAGAAGGACGGCGATCCGTCTAATAATGAATCAGGTGATTACTGCATGTATGAAGGATATGACTGGTACGAGGATGATTGGGGTTACGATTCCTCACTCTTTGGAATTGATTCTACTGAAAGCTTAACGGCAGATTCGTGTATAAGCAATGATGCCAATGTGATTTCAACAAATGCGCCGGCTGCAGTTGACGGAGCAGATTCCCGATGGATAAATCTAATGGATTCACAAGGACGTCTGATTGGAAGATACGCTGTTCTGGTCATTGATGAGTCGGGCAAGATAAATATAAATAGTGCAGGGACTTCTTACGGCGAAGACGGCTGGACAACGCGAGAAATAAGACTTGATAAAATATTCACCACATCAGACGCAGGCGATATTTTAGATGCGCGTTATGGGAATGATGATTCGCCGGGGGTTTGTGAAGGAGACCCTACCACCGATGATGATAATCATGACAGCGTTGTTCTGAATAATGACGGAATAGATAATGATGGAGATAATTCAACTGATGAACTTAATGAAGGAGTAGATGATCCTGCAGAGTTTTATATTGCCAGTCCATACATTAACCCTACAGACGATCTCAGAGCAGACACATCTTATCTGACTCCTGCCGAAGTTGTTTCTCTTGCAGGGATAGATGGCGATGAATATGCTAGGTTTGATTCATACATCACAACCTACTCGTCTGATAAAAATCTCACAGATTCAGGGCTGATGCGAATGAATATTAACGCTGTAAGTTCTGCAATGGAGTTGTATTCAATTCTGAGGGACGCGTGCGAATACTGGGAAGGTCCAAATGCTTATACAACGGAAGAGCTTGCGCAGATGGCAGTAAATATAATTGACTACAGGGACCGAGATAGCGGCTCAACGCGGATTGATGTTGAAGATAAAGACGGCAACATAATTACCCGTTACGGGGTTGAGGGAATAAGAATAAATGAGGTTATGGTAAGGCCTGTGTTTAGGAAGGATGGCGTTGCTGCTGTATCGGAAGTTAATGTTGGATGGGCGCCATCAGGAAATACTTGGACAAGTGATGATTTCGGCGACAGCGGTATCTGGAGCTGGTCGGGAATTCCGGATGGAACATATAAGGTGAATGTTTATGGCTCAGGAAAAGTGGATTATCTGATCTATCCTGATAGTGGAATCTGGTCGGACACGCATTTCAATGTATGGTTATCCGATACCTCTACGGCAGATACGGTAGTAATATCTGGAGGAGGCACATTTAAGATCAATATTATCTCCAAAAAACTGCCAACAGAAAGTCCTGTTTCATGGTACCGCGTTGACCTTTCTCAATCACCTGACTGCGAATATGTTGAGCTTGTGAATATCTCTGAGAACGATATTAACATAGGCGGCTGGAGACTTGAATTTCCAAACGGTCAGGTTGGAACAATACCAAATGTAAGTATAGGAGCAGGCGCTTATGCCGTTCTTGCTATAGATAAGGGGGATTCTAACAGCGACGGAATTTCTGTTGAAAACACATGGTTTGGTGGCCCTACAGGTAATGTTTATCAACTGCTTAATTTATCCGCTTTGGACGATATTCTTTCCGATACGGTTCTCATTGACAGCCCTCTGCGGCTCTATGACGGACCCATTGAATCAACAATAAGCGGAGGAATAGCTAATCCAGCGGGTCATATTGTAGATCAGGTTCTATGGGATAGTCAGATAGTGCAGGAATATGAGTTTTATTCTATGGAAAGAAATGACCCTGCTTTTATGGGAGTAGCTGGAGGAGTGGATGTCTTAAATGATTCAGGCATATTTGACAGCTGGTTGATACACCAAAATGCTTCAGATTCTTTATCAGACAGAGGAAGTCCTGCCGCAGTAAACGTCGGCAATTTTTCAGGAGGCAGTGTTAATGTGAAAAATTTTCCATTCGCAAATATAGGCGAAATAGCGGATGTATCCTACAGTAAAACTACCGAATGGGAAACTATTGGTAATATTGAGGATAGGATAAGGAATATTGCGGATAGTATCACTGTTTCTGGAAGACGGCTTGACGCGGAGTTTGCGGATCATACAAACGCAAATTGGGGCTCTCCAGAAAAGATAAGTGATTTATCAGGTGAAATAGAGCGTAAGTTCGGGAAGAGCATTATTGGTGAATTATATTGGTTTAGGGCATCTGATTCCGCTTCAGCACAGGAGGATACATGGACATGGTACACAACAAGAGACAGATTTGAAGCGGATACATATATCATGTATGTTTACGGCAGAGAAGGCGGAACAATGAGGGTAAGGGTTGGCAATGACTCCGCGCTTATTACTCCAAGCTCAGATTACGGTGCTAAATATGGACAGGTTGCAATATCGGATACCACTTTGAGCGTTGCTATTCTAGCAGACGCTTCAAGCGCGGACTCGGTGTTTTTTGATTATATCCTGCTCACGCCGGCTTCAAAAACTTATGGAAGAATAAATATAAATACAGCGGACACGCCTGTGCTTCAGGGACTGCAAGGGGTAGGTGCTACAAATGCGCCCGATTTTCTTGCAAATAGACCATTTAAATCTATTGGTGAAATTCTTCCTTCAGCAGCTAGTGGAGGAGTAGATAATATAGGCACTACAAATTTTCAACCCATCTCCAATCTCATTACAACAAAATCAAATGTGTTCAAGATAATCTGTACAGGTCAGTCAATTTTGGATAAGAATGGCAACAGGATCTTTGATGTTGATGATGAAGTACTCGGAGAGAAGAAAATTACGGTTATTTATGAAAGATAAGGAAAGCACCCCTTCTTTGTCAAGAGAAGGGGGTGGGGGATGAGTTGTTTGGCATGAAAGTTGCTTGTTTATATAGGTGGATCGGAGGAAAGGAAAAATGATAAATGACAAAATTCAAAATTCAAATGTCCAAATGAACCCACTGAACCCACGATTTAAATCGTGGGTTCAAAGATGCCTTATCTGTCTGTTCTTTGCCTTCACCGTTCCTGCCCATGCCGACTGGACCCAGACCGACTGGGTTGGCGGGGATTCGCAGTGTATCTGGGTTAACGGCACTGAGCGCTACGATACAGATGTCAATATTGATAATGCTGTACCAGGACAGATATCAATTGTTAAAGAGAGTGACTATTACGACACAGGTGTGCTGCTTTCCTCCACTTATGATGCGGGTTCGCTTGTTGTGTGGAAAACAATAGACTGGAATAATCGGAGTACTTTAACTGATCCATACGATAGAGGAGATTCACGGCTGAGAAAGGACGAGGTAACGGATCTTGTGGGTCTCTGGCATTTTGACGAGGGAGAGCATTTAGCAGGCGGAACAAGCGCCGATGATTTCGCTGTATATGATGAATCCGCAAATTGCAACACAGGCGTTGTCCACGGCAGTTGGTGGGAACAAGCGTCGGATGATTCAGCAGTGTTTCAGAGCGCATTATACTTTGACGGACTCGGTGGTTATGTTAATGTTCCCAGTTCAACGAGTCTAAATAATATCACCGATGCAATTACGATTGAGGCGTGGGTGAATTCCTTATCAGCTACAGCTTCATCTTCTACCGTCTATGAATTTAGTTCCGACGGCGCAGACACGGATAAATGGGGGTGGCGATGCAGTGATTTAACCAATATTGCAAACTTGGTTCCGGGAACTGAAACTGCGTTAAACGACACCGCATTGGCTAATATTGCGTTTGATGATGCCAGCTATGATGAAGCAGGTGATAGCCATGATATCAAATACCATCGTTTCGAATTTACCATAACTGAAGCTGAGGATAACATCACCCAAATTCAGGCTACATGGGTTGCTCACGATGAGCATACTTCTTATGAGTCTTTTTTATATATCTGGGATTTTGATGGCACCCAGTGGGTACAAATTGATAGCTTTCTTAATGGTAATATAAAACACACTTATCAAGGAACCTTAACTACAGATCTAACTAAGTATGTAGATGGCTCCGGCTTTCTCTATGTTTTAGGAACATCATGTAACCCGGGACCTTCCAGATGGCTTAGAACTCATTATGTCAAGGTTGAAGTAAGTTATGGCGTTCCCAGCCATCCGGAGGTAAATATCTCAAAAGAAGGAAGTTATGGGATTGGAGCAACCTTAACAACCGCCGCCGTCCACATAAACGGGCAGGTAATTTCCAGCGCAGTTTCTCCGGGATGGAATCATATCTCTTTAACTTACGATAAAGACGCAGGCGGCACGGACGAGATGAAGCTTTATGTAAATGGCGTCGAGGAGGTAACCCATGATACTGACGCAGTGATAGCTTCAAATTCTAATAGTTTTAAAATTGGACGAGAATTCAACGGCTTAATTGACGAAGTCGCAGTCTACAGCCGCGCAAAAACGGCATATGAGATATGGCAGGATTCGCGGGGAACGCAGGTACGCTTCAAGACACAGACAACCTCAAGCATCCTTGGCGGAAATCCGGTGGGTCTATGGCATTTTGATAATCTAGATGATGATCCGGTATCAACGACTGCCCATGATTCTTCAATATATGACAACGACGGAACAATTTATAATGATGCGGCATGGTCACAGTATGGGGTATTTGGAAAGTGTATTCACTTTGACGGGACAGGGGATTATGTTGGAATTTCTCATTCAACAAGTTTGGTGAGCTCAGGAAATATTACGGTTGAAGCATGGGTGAAAAGCGAGGCAGACGGCGCAGATCAAGGAATTGTGGGAAAATTAGTATCCTCTTCATCAAGCGGATTTTTACTGAATAAAGACAGCACTAATAAATTCAGTTTTTCGGTTGGCGATGGGAAGCTTTTGAATAACAT